>JABFRB010000012.1 GCA_013141385.1 Bacteroidales bacterium
ATACTTCGACAAGGCTGCTGCGGATCTATTCTCCACCGCTGTGTCTAGGGTACGTCAACCCATTGAGTCTTTCTTCAACTGGCTAGAGGAGAAGACTGGCATTCAAAGGGCGTCTAAAGTTCGATCGACAAACGGATTGCTTGTTCATGTGTTTGGTAGACTAGCCGTTGCATTTATGTACCTTTTTTTCAACCCTTAATTCGCATTATTAAATAACTCTCATTCAAATACTGAATAAAATCTATCTTAATATTTGGTAAATCAACTTATTTTCAGCATCAATCTTTGCTTTAAAAGAGCTGTAAAAACAGGTGATTTATTTGACTATCCAATAAAAAAGTCGCCTCCTGCATTATTTTCTCAGCAATTTGATCAACATGCCTCTTATTCCATGATTCAATTTCAGAACCCTTTACCCATTGGTTAAAAGCTCCAAGAGCAGGTCCAGTATGTACTTGAAAATCTACAATATTTTTTTCATCCCCATTCAAAGCTAAATTTGTACTATAAGCAAAGTACCATTTAAACAGCAAAGCCATTTTATGCTTAGGGTTTACTGCGGCTTTCTCCAATGTAGATAATTGCCCTTCTTCTCGATAATATTTTTCAACCTCTTGCCATACTTGCGTGAAAGTTTTCTGAAAATATTTTGACTCTATCTGTTTTTTAATGTTTTCAGGTATGTCTTCCAAACAATTATAGTGTTCGTAAAGCGTAAATAATTTTCTAGCTCTTGCAGGGAAAAACACTCCCTTTTTTAACACCTGTACTTTTGCACCCAATTCGAACATATCTCCAGCTGGTGCATAATCGGTATCCTGCACATTAATCCCTTGCAACAAGTTTTTTACACAATCACTGGTACCTGATTCAACCGTACATTGATTAATAGAACCCGTAAGGATAAAATCAGCACCCATCATAAATGCTGCAACAGCAGCCTGAGGTGTACCTATACCACCAGCCAAACCAATATGTATCTTCTGGTTATACTCGAAATCCTTCTCTACTTGTTGTCTTAAACTTTGGATGGCAGGAAGTAGGGCAAATGCAACACCCTGATCCGTATGCCCACCAGAATCTGCCTCTACACATAAATCATAACTCATTGCTACATGAGTCGCCATCTCTGCTTGCTCCTGACTAATTTGCCCCTTATCCAAAAGTTTTTTTACAATATCCTCTCTTGGAGGGCTCATAAAAGTCAACGCAACTTCTGGACGAGATATTTTGGCAATAATTTTATGCTTACATTCAATACTCCCATCAGGGCTTTTATATAAACCCATGATACGATAATATACAAGGGCAGGTGTCATCTGCATAAATGCCGACGCCTCAACACAGGTAACACCTAGTTTAAGATAGAGTTCTACTGTCTCCATTTCTCTATCTGGATAATTAATATCACAGAGTAAGTTCGCCCCATAAATTTGCTCTGGGTGAAGTTGTTGCTGAATAAATAGTATATCACTCTCAATTTTTTTTGAGTTCATTCCACCTGTACCTAAAAACCCTAGGAGGTTTGCCTTACCCATGGCAACTACTATTTCTTTTGACGAAATGCCTCTATACATTGAGCCAGTGAGATAAGCATATTTAATGCCATATCGCTGGCGGAAATTATTTGCTCCCAGTTGTTGCGGATTAATAGTTATTTTACTCACGGCTGTTTCTGATAATTTTTTCTGTTGTTTTTCATTTGTTTAAATATATTATGATTGTCCGCAATAATACCTAAATGAAGAATAAATAATCCAAATTGTCATTCCTGCGAATGCAGGAATCTATCTCTTTTAAAGGATTCTGGGACTTCGCCCGGAATGACATTAGGGTTCATTTTATGTTTTAGGTATAATAGAGGATATTCATAATATATTATTTCATTTTAGTTGCCAGTGCAAATACCATGTTATTCATAATCCGATGAACTAATATCTTATTGGTTTTGGTATATTTTGGCATACTTATTTGTATTAACTTTTATTAAGTGCCCTTACATAAAAATTCTTTAACCTGACCAAAGTATCTCCTCCTTCATTAAGAAGTTGAATATTAAACTTCATAATATCTGCATGTACCTGTTTTTCAGAATCAGCAAATTCAACATAAGCATAACAGGTTTGAGGCATAGGGCGAATGATTTCCACTTCATCAATTGCAAAAGGCAGGTACGGCGTTGTCAGTTCTAATCCGCTAACTAAACTAGCAACTGTTTGCAGAGCACCATCAATTATACTAGGGTGAAGAATGAACTGATCAAAATCAACCTTAGAATGATCTGATATTTTCAATTTAGATAAAGCAAAAGAATTATTAATGTATAACTCCTGTATCGTTTGGAAGGTTGGACCATAATTAAAACCGACTTTTTTGAATAAATCGTAATAGTGATTACCGACCTGCGGTTTTGGACACTGTTCTTTCAATTTTTGTATTGAAATGCTTTTTTCAATATCAGGAGAATGTTTTCCGTTATTTTGGAAATACAACTTTCCTTCCGAATGAACTATCTTTTCGTTATCATCATCAAGAGAGGTAATTTGATACTCAATATTACTTCCTATCTGTTTTAAAGAGGTTTGAAGTACTCTTGAACCAATTCTGAAACTTAAAGGTTGAATCCAGACAATATCTCTAATCTTATTAACCTTTTGCTCTCCAGCCATATTTCCCGAAATACAAGCAATTTCCAAAAATCCTGAACCAGGGAATATTTTTTCCTCATTCACCTTATGATCAAGAGCATAAAATTCATTATCTGATAATAATGAACTAAAACTTACTTCTTTCATAGTGGAAGAATTATATGAAACCAAAGGATGTAACTGAGCATTTTTTTGATTAGTGGTTGTTGTTGTTTCAGAAACCAGAGCATTAGAAACCCAATACCGTTCTTTAGCAAAGGGATATGTAGGGATAGTAATCCGAATTGGTTTAGTTTGAGGATATAATTTTTCCCAATCGATTTCAGTCCCTGTAATCCACATTTCAGCAAGCCTAGTCAAGTCATTTGTTTCAACAATGGTTCTGAAAAGGTCTTCTTCATCTTTCTTTATAGATTTCTTTCCTCCCTTGCGTGGATCAAGTTTACCCTGATAAATATTGGCAGATAGTTTCTGTTGTCGCCAATCTTTTAACTGGTCAATGAGTTCTGATCTGTTCGAAGTAATAATTGCTAATCTTTCCGGCATCGACTCCCGTCCAACTTGTAAGGTATAAGAAAGATTTGCAAGATTTACATTCTTTTCATTTCCTAAATAAGAGAGTAATCGGTTAGCATACTCTCGAAGGCGTTCTTCATTTTTAGCAGAAAGAATGACCAGAAATAGGCCTGCTTCTTGAAACTTTTCTGATACGTTTTCTTTTTTGTATTCCTCTAAAATAACACATGCATTCACCCCTCCAGCTCCAAAAGAGTTGATGAGTGCTCGTCGGGGGTGATTACTAGACGATTGCCATGGAGTTAATTTATGCTGAAGATAGAATGGAGAATTATTAAAATCAATATTCGGATTTGCTACTTCCGAGTAAATGCTGGGAACTAATTGCTGATGCTTCATTTGTAAAAGTATTTTAGTCACTCCAGCAATTCCTGCTGCTGATTCTGAATGCCCAATATTGGCTTTAACAGAACCGACAGGGCAGAATTGTTTTTTCTTTGTTTGTTTTTGAAATGCATTGGTCAAAGCAGAAATTTCGAGGCTATCGCCCAGCTGTGTTCCTGTTCCATGCCCTTCAATATAACTAATAGACTCAGGGTTGATGTGAGCTTTACTCAGAGTATACTCAATTAAGTTTGCCTGAGAATTTGGGTTAGGTGCTGAATATCCATTCGACCTGCCACTATGGTCAAACGCACTTCCTGCTATAACTGCATATATATGATCCTGATCCGCAATAGCTTTGCTGAGAGGTTTAAGAAATATCGATCCCACCCCTTCGCCAGGAACAAAACCATCATCACCGACACCATAACTGCGGCATTTCCCACCTACAGAAACCATTCGCCTTTTACACAAGGAGTGATATTTTGAGGGGTGTAAATATAAATTTACCCCCCCAGCAATAGCAACCTGACATTCTTGTCTTTTCAAACTTTCGCAGGCAAGATGTATAGCAACTAAAGAAGAAGAGCAAGCCGTATCAACGGGCATGCTTGGCCCTTGGAAATCAAAGAAATAAGAGACACGATTTGCAATTGACCAGGGCAGTGCACTAGGAGAAACCATATTCCCCCGACTCCATTCTTCTGCCGCCAACAAATTATAAGAATTTGTAGTAACACCTACAAAAACACCTACATCTGCACTTTTGGCTTTGGGGTGACGTTCTTTCAAACTATCCTTTGTGTATCCAGCATCTTCAATTGAAGCCCAAACCGATTCGAGGAAAAGCCGCTCCTGAGGATCCATAATCTTCGCCTCCTCTGCAGGAATATTGAAAAAAAGAGTATCAAACTTATCAACGTCATTTATGAAGCCGCCCCATTTACAATAAATTTTCCCTTCAGCAGCCTTCTCCGGATCCTGATGATAAAATTCCTCATAATTCCATCGACTTGCAGGAACTAGGTCTATTAAATCCTTTCCTCGCTTAAGATTTTCCCAAAATTCATTTAAATCCTCTGAATGAGGGTAGTGTCCATGAACTCCAATAACTGCAATTGGTTCAGAATCTTCATATTTCTTCTGTATCTGGGCTATTTTTTGATTTTTTTCTGTATCGTCCTCTATTACAGTATGAATTTCTGATTCAATTGTTGAAATTTCCAAATTAAAATAGATATATAACGCTTGTCGAGATTCTTGAGCCAAATACTTTGCAAGTTCAGCTATTGTCTCATATTCATAGAACAAAGTTTTTGGTAAAGCACCTAAATCTTTCTCTATTTTAGCATTCATTCGATTAATCATCATTGAATCAATACCGTAGAATTCAAATCGTTCCTGAGAATCAATCCGATCAATAGGAAGTTTAATTTCGTTACTGACTACATCTTTTAAATATGCTATAGTTTGTTCCAATAACGTATCAGCATTTACTGCTTCTACTTGAACGTGCTGGCTTTTAACAGATTTAATAGGCTTTTGTGTTATATAAGCATCAACTTTTGAAGACACCCCATAAAGAACAATACCTTGTGATAAGTCGGATCGTAAAATTTCTTCCCAACATTGAATACCAATTTTCGTTGGTAATGGGCAAATTCCAGTTTGTTTAGCAATAAGTTCTATTTCATTTTGAGAAAGAGTCATTCCTCCCTCTTCCCAATATGGCCAATTAATTGATACCGTTTTGCCGAAACGTTTTTGCTCTTTTCTTAGATTTTCTCTATTTTCTGCAAAAGAATCAATAAAATGATTCGCGTAAGCATAATCACATTGACCTAAATTACCTATTACTCCAGCAATAGAAGAAAACAGGATAAATACATCCAATTTTTCCTCTTGTGTTGCTTTATCTAAATTAATAGTACCATAAACTTTAGATTCAAGCACTTTCTCCATTTCTTCTTTTGTTTTCTTGAGAATAAAAGAATCTTTATTAATTCCTGCGCTATGAATCACGCCATTTATTTGGGAGAAATGAGTTTTTGCTGTACGAACAACTTCTTCAATATCTTCTAATTTCGAAGCATCTGCCTGAACGTAAATAATTTCTGTCTTGTAAGCTTTGAGTTGATTAAGTTTCGCTTCTTGGTCTGCTTTCAGCGCCGATCGTCCAAAAAGAACCAATTTACAATGAAGATTTTTTACTAGATATTCACTGAAAATGAAACCCAAACCGCCTAAACCACCCGAGACAATATAGACACCATTTTGCTTCAATGGAAGTTCTGTAATTTTGTCTTTCTTAGAAGTAAACAATGCCAACTCTTTTACATGTCTAATATATTTCTCATTCTGAAATTTATAGCATATCTCATTTTTTGTCCAGTCTTTATCACTAAATTCATCTATGATAAGGTTAACTTTTTCTGATAAAGATTTTTTTGAATCATTTAAATCATCTTGAATTTCAATAACTTTTGTGAGAAATTTCGGATTTTCTAAACTAAGGGTTTTATAAAAGCCTCCAAGAGCAGCATTTTGTGGTGCAGTTCTATTTATACCATTTGAAAAAACAGACAAAATCTGAAGGGGAGTCTGATATTGCTGCCTCATCAATGCTTTGCATAAATAAAAAATGGTATAAAGTCCATAATTAAGTTGTCGAGCAATCTCCTCTTCCGACTTCAAATTATCAGTTTCTGAACAATGATGAATAATTCTAAGAGGTAACTGATTTCTACCTTTTAGATTTTCTACTAATTGGTAAAAATGTTCTTCTTGCTCTGGGTTAATAGAATAAATGTTTTGCTCAATATTCTTATAATTATGTTCCAGTTTTACCAAAATAAGTGATTTTTCATCTAATCCTCCCCCCAGCTGCTTTTTCAGTGTCAAGTATAATTCTTCTGCTGTATCCAATATTAAAATTGGTTCGTTAGCTAAAGATTTTTCTTTCAAATTCGTCAATGTTGTTACTGACCATTGAGGGTAGTAGTTCATTTTACTTCTTTGTTCCACAACCTCTTTGGCCGTCTCAATATTGATTTTATTAATACTCTTTTGATTAGCAAGGTTATTTAATGATGGTGCATTAATCCAGTACCTTTCTTTGGCAAAGGGGTACGTAGGGAGTGATACTCTTCTTGGATAAGCATTTTGATAGAGAAGTGACCAATCAATGTCAACCCCAGAAATCCAAAGTTTAGCTAATTTCTCCAAATCTCCGTTATCAACAATAACTTTTAAGAAAGCCCGACCAGCTTCGCCTTCAATTAAATTTCCAGTATTAGATTGAGCATCCTTGATGTTTCCATCATAAACACCTTCCAATTCACTACTATTTCTTCCTTTTAGTCTGGAATCACTCCCCTTCCGTAGAACTAACCATTTATTTAGTTTATCCTCAAGTTCTTCTAAACTGCTAGTTACAATCACCAGACGTTCATTCATTGGTGTTCGTCCTAATTGTGAGGTGTACACCATATCAGCTAGCGAAATATTCGAGTTATTCCTTATAAAATCCACAATTTTTTCAGCGTAGCGCAACAGTCCTATTTGATTTTTAGCAGATAGGACAAAGACCCTGGGCATTACATTAATCGATCTGTCTTCCGCCTCTTTTATGTCTGTATATTCCTCTATTATAAGATGAGCATTAGATCCTCCCGCACCAAAAGAACTTACGCCAACCCGCCTTGGATATCCGGCAGGATGTTCCCATTTTACCAATTCTTTTTGAACATAAAATGGCGATTCATTAAAATTGATATTTGGATTTAAAGGATCTGCATGCAAAGAAGGAACTAACTGCCCATGTTTTATTTGCAGCAATGCCTTTGTAACCGCTGCAATTCCTGCGGCCGATTCTAGGTGCCCAATATTTGATTTAACAGAACCGATTGAACAAAATTGTTTTTTTTGGGTGAATCCCTCAAACGCCTTTCTTAATCCGGTAATTTCAATAGGGTCTCCCAAAGACGTACCAGTTCCATGTGTCTCAATATAACTTAATGTTGTAGGATCAATTTTAGCTTTTTTAAGTGCTTCGAGAATTAAATCGCCCTGTGCATTTGGATTAGGGACACTATAGCCATTGGTCTTTCCGCCATGATTAATGACGCTGGATTTGATTACACCATATATATGATCTCCATCCTGAATGGCTTTTTCAAGAGATTTAAGGAGAATAGCACCCACGCCTTCCCCTGCAACATAACCATCACCCCCTTCCCCAAAACTTCGGCACTTACCATCACTGGCTGCAAAATTCCCTTGGCTTAAAAGGAGATATTTATGGGGATGTATTGAAACGTTAACCCCACCGGCAATGGCAGCATCTATATCTCCTTTACGGATTTCCTCACAAGCCAGATGGATTGCCGTAAGAGATGAAGAACACATGGTATCCAATGCTATACTGGGACCATTAAAGTTGAAAAAGTAAGAAACCCTATTGGCAATTGAAGCATAAGACGAACCAGGAACATTTGTATTTCCTGCTAACATAGCTTCAGCTCCATAAAGTTGATATTGGCCATACATGACACCAACATAAACACCAACCCGGCCTACGGCCGAGATGCCCTCTTTACTATACCCAGCATCCTCAATGGTTTGCCATACAGTTTCAATAAACAGGCGCTCCTGAGGATCTGTTAATTCAGCTTCTTTAGGCGATATATTAAAAAATAACGGATCAAACTTATCAACATCACTAATAAATCCTCCCCATTTACTATAACTCTTCCCCGCCTGATTCCGTTCAGGATTAAAATACAATTTATTGTCCCATCGTTCTATTGGGATTTCTGTGATGCAATCCCTGCCATTCTTGAGATTTTCCCAAAACTCTTCCAAGTTTTCCGCCTGTGGATATTTTCCACCAATACCAACAATAGCAATTTCTACCTGAGTGTTATTAGGCTTACTAGTCAAGAAACGATTTCTTGTGCTGACAGTAGAAGCAATTGACCCTTTCGCAATTGTAACTTGATCTGGTTCTTTTGCTTTAAGCACCACTTGTTTGACTCCTATTTTCTCCTGAACAATGTGAGGATACGTTTTAACAAAAAATCCAGCTAAACTTGCTATAGTTTGATATTCAAAAAACAATGTTTTAGAAAGCGAACCAAAAGTTTCTTCCAACTTGTTGGTCAATTTCATCGCAAGTATGGAATCAATACCGTATTTTTCCAAAGGTGCCTTTGGCTCAATTTCATGAGCAGGGAGTTTCAATAATGTGGAAAATTGTTTGCACAGGTAGTCCTTAGTTTTCTCCACAAGGATATTTGAATCCGTTTCAGGAACTGAAACCGAAGCAGTTTTCATAGTACCTGTAACTACTTGTGCAAGCACTGCTTTATTAGACTGATCTTCCAGTAGGATACTACGCATTTTCGTTACATAGCCTTCCATAACCATGGTTTGGCTATATTGCAATGATAAACTTTGATAGAATGCCTGAATGCCCGTTGAAGTTTGCATGGGTAGAATCCCTGTCACCTGATGCAACATATCTTTACTGGTTGTATCGATATGCATTCCTCCCTCTTGCCATAAAGGCCAGTTGATGGACAACGTACGCCCATGCCTAAGTTTTTTATCTACTAACCTATTGCGATAGAATGAGAACTGATCCATGAAACCATTGGCTGCTGCATAATCCGCTTGACCTAAATTACCCATAGCACCAGTTACAGAAGAGAATAAAACCAAGAAATCCAAGTTAATATCCTTGCTGGCTTCATCCAGATTAAAAGTACCTGTAACTTTAGGTGCAAGTACATTACAGAACTCTAAAGATGTTTTTTTCAGGATAAAACTATCTAAGATCATTCCTGCACTGTGAATAATACCATTGAGATGCTTATTCTCTTCAATAATTGTAGAAAAGAGTTGCTTAACCTGATCTAGAATAGTAATATCCACCTGTTTATAAATAAGCCTACCCATTCCAACTGGGAACTTGCTTAAAGTATTCTGTATTTCTACGGTCAATTCCGATCGTCCGGTTATAATAACAGTAGCGTTTGAGGTATGCTTAAAAATTTCTTTGGTAAATAGAACGCCTAGTCCTCCTAATCCTCCAGTGATCAGATAAACACCTTGATCTTTAAATTTAAACTCAGATTTTTCTTGCTTAACTTCTATTTCCTTCCATTTTAAAACACTCCGAGTACCTTGCTCAAATTTTGTAAGCATATCCTGTGGTCTGGACTTTACCTCACGCAGTTGCCTTGCCAATACTTCTGTCCCTATATTGGGCTCTGTAAGAATAATTTGACCTATTAACTGGGGATTCTCCATTGTTGCAGTTTTAAGCAATCCAGATAGCCCTGCAAAAAGTGCCTCTTCATTGTTGTTGGCAATGACGATTTGGGCAAGCACCATACCATGGGGTTTATCCTTGAACACTGTTTGGATTAACTCAAAACATGCTAAGGCAGTTTCGCCATAACGTCCTGCAATATTTTTTTGTGATGATTGCAGCTGTATGCTTTGACTTTTAGGAATTATTGCTTCAAGCTGGTTCGCCTTTACCTGCGGCATTCCACACAGAATAATATGCTGCTGAGCATATTCCAATGGGTTTTCAACTGACGTACCTGATTCCCACAGAGGGGTAGCAAGCAAAGTACCAACACCCTTATTTTGAACTTCAATAACATCTGTGGTAATCACCCTAGAAGAAAATCCCTGCATTTGCACACAAACATTTCCTTCCTGATCGCACAAATCAATATCCAATTTAGTGACTAAATCCTCCGAGTTACTCCCCTGAGAGTAACGAACCCATGCAAACATCTCCTGCGTACTAGCCGATATTATGCGTATAGATTCTAAGGCAAAAGGTATAGATGGTTTAGCAGGAAGTTGGGTCAAATCTTTTATTAAACCAATAGCAGCCTGCAAAGCACTATCCATCAAACTCGGATGCATCAAGTAATCGCTTTGACCTGCCTCAACAATAGTTGGCAAACTCAATTGCGCAAGGACTTGTTTCTCTCCTTGATAGATCACTTTAACCCCTTGATAAGCTGGACCATAGTTAAGACCCATTGTGGAAAAGACTGGATATAGGCTAGTTCCCTCTAATCTACCCTTCCCCATCTGTCCTTTGAGTTGTTCTATATCAAGTTTATTAGGAATCGGTTGATGACTAAAACCTGCCTGCCCTTGACAATGAATGATCTCCTGTCCATTATTTTGACTACAAATCTCATAATCAACCTGATCACTATTTTTAATAAGCAAGGCTATAGTTACTTGTTTGTTTTCTTTGACCACGAGTGGTTGAGCCCAAATAGTATTGCGTAGTTCCAGTATACCAAGTTCTTGCTGTGAAGGCGTGGCTTTTTCTAATGCTACTCTTGTCATTTCCAAATAAGCCACTGCCGGTAATATTTTATGACTGGATTCATCATCCATTTTCACCTGATGATCCATTAAGAAAAACTCTGAACCATTAAATGTAGAGCTGTAACTCTGCCGATTGAAATCTGATGTATTGCTATGCAATAATGGATGAAGCACAGTTGTTGTCTTTCCTGTTGCTTCAGTTTGTTCATCCATTTTTGTGTCAATCCAGAATCTCTCTTTAGCAAATGGATATAAAGGTAGACTAATAAATTTAGGCTTGTCATCACCATAGAGTTTGTTCCAATCTAGGTTCAGACCTTTAGCCCATAAATCCAGCAATTTTGATAATTTCCTTTTGGCAATCCATTTATCAATAGTTTGTTGGAAATCGGTATCCACATTAAACAATGACAAGGTATCATTATCTTGTTCAACCCTTCCCTGATAAACATCTTCAATATTTTGCTCGCCATTGATATATGCCTGAAGTTTTTCAGCCAACTGATCGACTGAACTGACCATAAATCCTAGGCGTTCATCCATCGCTTCCCTCCCTACTTGAAGGGTATAGGCCATTGCGGCCAAGTCTATTGATTTAATTGATTGTGGTATATTTTCATCCGCCTTGGGAGTACGAATAAAATCTAGGAGATCAAATGTTTTTTGTTTAAGTTGTCCTATCGTTCTGGCTGATAGAGGGATGATGAACTTTGTATTTGGTTCAACGATTGGGTTCGTTTCTGTCGGTGTCACATGTTCCTGAATGATAATATGGGTATTTGATCCTCCAGCACCAAAAGAAGATATACCTGCTATTCTGGGCTGTGGGCAACCATCAATCACTGGCTGATCCCATGTTCTCAAGGTTTGATTGACTACAAAAGGAGTTTTCTGAAAATCAATGTGAGGATTTAAACGCGTCGAATGCAAAGAAGGGACTATTTGTTGATGTTTCAATTGCAATAGTACCTTAGTAAGTCCAGCTATTCCCGCCGCTGATTCACAATGACCAATATTGGATTTGGCAGAGCCTATTAAGCAAAATCCGACATCTTGGGTATGCCTTTGAAATGCCTGACTCAGCGCAGCGATTTCAATAGGATCTCCTAGTTTAGTACCTGTGCCATGAGCCTCAATATAACTGATATGACGAGGATCCGTGTTTGATTCGACCAATACTCGACTGATAACACTCGCCTGAGCTTGAGGATTGGGAACGCTATAACCATTAGTTTTACCGCCATGATTGAGAGCACTGCCTTTAATAATGCCGTAAATATGATTGCCATCTCGTACGGCTTCAGAAAATCTTTTCAGTATAACTACACCCACTCCTTCTCCCGGGATATAGCCCTCACTACCTTCACCAAAACTTTGACAATGGCCATCACTCGAAATAAATTGGCCAGCACTGATTACTAAGTATTTATTGGGGTGAATACTAACATTAACTCCCCCTGCAATACCCAAACTAGTTCTCCCCTCTTTTAAATCCTGACAGGCTAAATGAATCGCGGTTAATGAAGAAGAACACATAGAATCCAGTGTCATACTAGGCCCATGAAGGTTTAGCACATAGGAAACTCTATTTGCGATGCTGGCATAGCTGCCAGGAACCCCAATGCGTTTGCCTTTCATGCTGGCTTGAACACCCAAAAGCTGATATTCACTGTACATAACTCCTGCATATACCCCAACTTGACCTGCCATATCCTTTTCATGGGGTATCTGTAAACTGGCACGGGTATAACCCGCATCCTCTATAGCCATCCATGCATGTTGCAGGAATAAACGCTCCTGAGGATCCAACATTTCTGCTTCAATCGGCGAGATGTTAAAAAACAAGGGGTCGAACTCATCAACGCCTGCGATAAAACCGCCCCATTTACTATAATGATATCCGCTCTTACTGCGATCTTCACTGTAATATTCACGCCAGTCCCATCGATCCTTTGGAACCTCAATGATACAGTCTTTCCCATCACGCAGGTTACGCCAATATTCTTCAATATTGGATGCTTCTGGGTAACAACCACTTAAACCGATAATTGCAATCGGATCTGCATTGATTGAATTTGCCTTATTTGTTGAAACAGAGACATGACGTTGACGTCTAATGGGTCTGCTTGGAATTTGCTTAACTTGGGTTAGAGGGAGTATTTCAGGTGACTTATTTATTAATTCTTTCTGGTCATTATCTACAATAGCAAAGAGTGAAGCCAATGTAGCTGAATGTGCTTTGATAAAATAATCTGTAAGCTCGCGGATGGTCTGATATTCAAAAAATAGGGTTTTCGGCAGAGAACCGAATGTTTTTTCCAACTGATTGGTTAGTTTCATCGCCAAGATGGAATCTATACCATATTTCTCCAAAGGTGCCTGTGAATCAATTCTATGGAATGGGAGTTTAAGTAACTCCGAAAGTTGTTTTTTTATGTAGTCTTGAGTCTTTTCTTCAAGATTGCCAGCATCTATTTCAACAACATTAGGTCTTTCCACTTGAGGTTGAACTGGAGTCTGGTCATTATCTACAATAGCAAAGAGTGAAGCCAATGTAGCTGAATGTGCTTTGATAAAATAATCTGTAAGCTCGCGGATGGTCTGATATTCAAAAAATAGGGTTTTCGGCAGAGAACCGAATGTTTTTTCCAACTGATTGGTTAGTTTCATCGCCAAGATGGAATCTATACCATATTTCTCCAGAGGTGCCTGTGAATCAATTTTATGGAATGGGAGTTTAAGTAACTCCGAAAGTTGTTTTTTTATGTAGTCTTGAGTCTTTTCTTCAAGATTGCCAGCATCTATTTCAACAACATTAGGTCTTTCCACTTGAGGTTGAACTGGAGTTGGAATTGGAGAAGGAATAGATTGAACTGTTTGGAGGGCAAATAATGTATGGCGTAATTGCAATAAATCACCTTCTACCACCAGTGTATGACCTTGTTGCAATTCTAAACTACGATAAAATGCCTGCATGCCTGTTTCCGTTCGCATGGGGTGCATCCCCGTACTCTGCCGTATCATTTCTAGACTCGATGGGTCAATCATCATTCCACCCTCAAGCCATAAAGGCCAATTGATGGACACGGTTTTTCCCTGCCGTTGGTTTGCTGCGACCAATTGATTGCGATAAGACACAAACTGATCCATAAAACCATTAGCTGTGGCATAATCCGCTTGACCATTATTGCCGGTCATAGCTGAGATTGATGAGAATAAAACCAGAAAATCAAGATCAATGTCTTTACTGGCCTCATCTAGATTGAAAGTGCCAGTAACTTTAGGCGCAAGTACCTGACTTATTTCTTCAGGTGTTTTCTTCAGTATAAAGTTATCAGCAATCATTCCAGCACAATGAAGAATACCATTGATCTGTTTATTCTCTTTATTAATTGCCTC
Organism: Bacteroidales bacterium; assembly: GCA_013141385.1. Classification (NCBI taxonomy): domain Bacteria; kingdom Pseudomonadati; phylum Bacteroidota; class Bacteroidia; order Bacteroidales; species Bacteroidales bacterium. The sequence goes on from JABFRB010000012.1 coordinate 14,313, forward strand.
AATGAATTGCTTGGTCTGCTCTAGATTGGTAATATCCAGTTGTTGATAGATAAGTTGGTTTGCATGGACACGTAGTTCATCTAAAATAGCCTGTTTTTTCGCAGTCAACTCTACCCGATCTGTTAAAATAATCTTTGCATTTTTGGTTTGTTTAATAATTTCTTTAACAAATAGAAGACCCAGACCACCAAGCCCACCTGTAATCAGATAGACACCTTGATCTTTGAATGCAATTACAGGCTTATCCTGTCCTATCAATATTTCTTCCAAACGTAAAACTTGTCGGATACCCTGTTCATATTTTATAATCGTATCATGAGGTCTGGTTTGATCCTGTTTCAATTGCATTACCAAATCCTCGGCCAGTATTTGCGGTTCTGTGAGAATGATTTGCCCTATTAGTTGGGGATTTTCCAGAGCGGCAGTTTTAATTAATCCAGATAGTCCTGCAAAAAATGATTCTTTCTGGTTGTAAGCTGTAACTATTTGAACAAGAACTTTATCTTTGGGTTTACTCTTGAGTATTTTTTGGATCAACTCAAAACAAGCCAAGGTGGCTTCACTATAACGTTCAGCAATATTTTTTTTCGATGTTGCTTTCAGCAATAAACAATGGCTGTGAGGAACTATGGTTTCAAACTGTTTAAAATTAACTTTTGACATTTCACACAGAACAATGTATTGCTGTGTGTATTCTGATTTAACTGCATTAGATGATGCCGTTATTGTTGATGTTTGCCACACTGGTGTAGCTAGTATGGCATCTACTCTTTTCTCTTGTTCACCAACAACATTAATATCCGCACTAAGCACTCTAGAAGAAAATCCCTGCATTTGTACACATAAGTTCCCTTCTTGATCACACAAATCAACATCTAATTTAGTGACTTTAGCATTGGATTGACTACCTGATGAGTATCTTACCCATGCAAACATTTCTTTAGTGCAGGTCGAAAAGATGCTTAATGATTCTAAGGCAAAGGGAAGTGATGGACGATTTGGTATCTGATTCAAATCCGCAAAGAAACCGATAGCAGATTGCAAAGCACTATCCATTAAACTTGGATGTAATACATACTCATTTTGGGTAGACTCAACCACTTCTGGCAGATTCAATTGCGCAAGCAATTGTTTATCACCCTGATAAATAGTTTGTATTCCTTGATGACCTAGACCATAATTTAGCCCTAGCTTGGCATAGGCTGTATAGATGTCTTTTGACTCGAGCTGACCTTGTTGTGTTTTTTCTTTGAGTTGGGCTATATCAAGTTTTACAGCCGTCGGCTTATTAACAAATACAGCTTGTCCCTGACAATGAATTGTTTCTTTGGGATTATCTTCAGTATCAACTCCTATGCTATAGATTTCAAAATCTATTTGTCCATTGCTGATTTCATCATCATTTGCAAACAAAGCAATGGTAACTTCTTTTACTTCTTTTACTATGATCGGTTGAGCCCATACTACATTATGCAACTCCATAATGGTTGATTCTGGCTGAAAGGGCATGGCTTTCTCAACGGCAGCCCGAGCCATTTCCAAATAAGCCACTCCAGGTAAAACTTTCTGCCCCTTAACCTGATGATCTCTTAAAAAGAATTCTTTTCCACTAAAATCAGAACGATAACTTTGCTGGTTTAGGTCTGAAATATTGCAGTGCAATAGTGGATGAATAATGGATGTTTTTGTGGTTATTGATGAATGAAGAGAGTATTGTTCAATGAGTTTTATCGCATTTTGTTTCGATAATCTCTTGCTCTTTAATTCGGAGACCACGTATTCAATAAAATCAATCATGATAATATTTGGCTTACTAAAAAAGTTTATTTTTAATATGAGTATTCAACCCTTAGGAAGGGATATTGAACAGAATTTGTTAAAAGGGTAGTTTTTCTGAAATAATTCAGGAAAGATTTTTTAACAACTGCACAGCATGCAATGTATCTATTGAGTCATTATCAATCTTATTGATAATATCTTCAATTGATTCTAAATTTTTCGTTGTTTTTACTTTGTCATCTAATCCTTGATTTACAAGTGTATTTTCAACCCAGTATCGTTCTTTGGCAAAGGGATAAGTAGGCAAACTAATTCGTTGAGGTTTCCTGTCGCTGTATAACATGTTCCAATCTATATCCAAACCTTTAACCCATAAATCACCCAGTTTTGACAATTGTTTATGAGCCATACATTGATCAACAAATTTCTGCATGTCTTCATCTGAATTAAACATCAGCAAAGTGTCCTCATTGGGTTTAACTTTTCCCTGAAATGTACCTTCAACATCATGTTGTCCATCAATGTAAGCTTTAAGCCTATCAATAAGTTGATCAACAGAATTAACCAAAAAGCCTAGTCGTACCTCCATCTCTTCTCGTCCTACCTGAAGGGTGTAAGCTATAGAATTCAAGTCTATTGTTTTTATTGATTGTGTTCTTTGGTTTTCTCTATGTTTAACTGTATCCGGAGAACTAATAAAATCCAGCAAATCGTGAACTTTCTGTTTTAATTGTTCAGAAGTTCTGGCAGATAAGGGTATAACAACATCTTCATTCTGATAGAAAGCCCGTGTAGAAATAGATAGTTTACCATTTGACTGTTGTTGATATTCTTCTAGAACTAAATGGGCATTAGTACCACTAAAACCAAAAGCGCTGACACCTGCACGACGTAAAGAATTTGAACCCGCTTCCCAAAACCGGTTTTCTTTATTGATATAGAAGGGAGAATTTTTAAAATCAAAATGAGAATTCTCCTTTGTTACATTCAAGGTAGAAACTAAAGTTTGGTGTTGCATGGATAATAAAACTTTATGTAAACTTGCAATACCTGCAGCTGCAGATGTATGTCCAATATTAGTTTTTACGGAGGCAATAGCACAGTAGTTTTTCTTTTCAGTTTTTTCTTTAAATACAGTATCAAGTGCTTTTAATTCTATCGGATCGCCTAATTTGGTACCTGTACCATGAGTTTCTACATAGCTAATGATTTCCGGATCAATCTTGTATTTAGAATAAATATCACGAATTAACTCAATTTGACTATTGACACTTGGTGCAGTGATACCATTTGATTTGCCATCCTGATTAATACCAGAACCTAAAATAACTCCATAGATAGTGTCATTATCTCTTTTTGCATCTTCTAATCGTTTCAGTACTATTGCCCCTACTCCTTCGCCAACGACAATACCATTAGCAGAATCATCAAATGTTTTACATTGCCCATCGGGTGATAACATTCCTGCTTGACTCATTCCTTGGTAAGATTCAGGTGTAAGCCATAAACTAATTCCACCTGCCAAAGCCATATTTGTTTCATGATTTAATAACCCTTGGCATGCAAGGTGAATAGCCACCAACGATGAAGAGCATGCAGTATCTATAGCTATAGCTGGACCTTTTAAATTTAGATGGTAAGCTATTCTTGCCGCTGCTATGGAACTACTATCACTTGTAATTTGTGACGAAGCAACATTATTTTTAGAACGCAGCAAAGAATATTCATTATGTGCAATACCAAGATAAACACCACACTTTTTATTACTTAAGCTACTACTAGAGTATCCTGCATCTTCAAATGCTTTATAACTCTCTTGCAGAAACAACCGATGCTGAGGATCCATATTTTCAGCTTCCTGGGGAGATATTCTAAAAAACAGGGGATCAAAACAATCAATATCATCCATAACTCCTAACCATTTTGAACATATTTTATCTGTTTTATTAGGATCCGGATCATAATATTTGTTTACATCCCAACGCGATGAAGGAATCTCAACAATTGAATTCTTGCCCTGAACCAAGTTATCCCAATACTTTTGTAAATTGTTTGCTTGAGGATACCTTCCTGACATTCCAACAATAGCAATTTTGTCACTATCTAAACTATTGTAACTCTTTGAAGGATTATCTTTACGTCTTATAGTTCGACTTATACGATTTATTTTTCTACCAGATTGATAGTTCGATAATTGTACAGAAGATTTTTCAGAAGAAAACGTTTGAATTTGTTTTTGAGAAGTAGCAGGTAATTTCCTAATTTCCTTTTCAAGGAAAATGGCCAATTCTTTTACAGTTGGATAATCATAAACTACAATATTAGGTAACTGTGTACCATATTTTGTATTAATGGCAGTTACCCACTCTAATCCAAGAAATGATTCAAGACCTAGATCTCCAAAAGACTGATTTATATCAATAACAGATGTTTTCAAGTGGAGTATTTCAGCTAAACTAGTTTTTAATTCTTGCTGTAATTGCTGCAAAGAAATAGAAGCTTTGTTCGATAATTGTAAAGAAGATTCATCAAAGGAGATTGTAGAAATTTGTTGTTTAAAAGTAGCAGGTAATTTCTTAATTTCCTTTTCAAGGAAAATGGCCAATTCTTTTACAGTTGGATAATCATAAACTACAATATTAGGCAACTGTGTACCATATTTTGTATTAATGGCAGTTACCCATTCTAATCCAAGAAATGATTCAAGACCTAGATCTCCAAAAGACTGATTTATATCAATAACAGATATTTTCAAGTGGAGTATCTCAGCCAAACTAGTTTTTAATTCTTGCTGTAATTGCTGCAAGGATACAGAAACTTTGTTTGTACAATATATATTACTATCTAATCTATCGGTAGAGGGATAGTCAATTTGTTGTTCTTTACTTTCTAGAAATGAAGAAATTTCTATTTCATTAGATTGTGGCTTATTAGCCATTGAATCGACAGGAGGATAAACAACTCTCTGATGCTTAAACATATCCTCTAAAGCATCAGGATATGGTATCGGATTCTTTATTTTTTTCCAATTATATTCTTTTAATTCTTGCTCGCTTAATTGATTATTTCTTTTCAATTTGATCAATACATAGCTCATAATACCTTTTTCTAGTGAGAGCGAAAAATCGGCATAACCGAAATAGGTCTTCTGAATAGCTTCTGGCAAACGTTTAACATTACTATAAACGTCGGGATCATATAAGAAGTTAGATATTTGAGGAGAAACATCAATAAATTCATCTATTTCGAGGTTGAATTGAGAGATCAATTTAATCCAATCTTCTTGACTTGGTATATTCATCCCTACATTTGGATCAACAAAAGCATCTTTTTGATTGGAAATAACATCCATTAGAAGTATTGTTCCATTTTCGTTGAGTGAGTTACAAATGTTTTTAAATAATCCTGCTTTATCATCGATATGAGGACATACTTCAATGCCAAAAACTAAATCGTACTTTGAAGGAAATGCATCTTTAGTACTGTCTTTATGATAAATCTTTACCTTGGAACTAAGGTTTTTTAATGCTATCCGCTGGTTTCCTAAATTCGCTTGGTTTCCGGTGATAGTAAAACCATGAACCTGCATATGAGGAAATAACGTGCCTATTTGAATGATATCTGTACCATGACCACAACCAAAATCCAAAATAGAATTTATTTTTTCAAAATGCACTTTGCAAAATAATACTTGGCGCATTTCGGTTTGTTTTTCATGAATATATCGTCTATCCTCTGGATATTTTTTCGGATTTAAATATGCTCTCGACATAGAAAATCCCGGTTTTTTGGATTCAAAAGGACAAAATGTTAAATATTCCATCTTAGATTCGACAGATGGTAAAACTAAAGAATAGACTTCCTCGACTTTATTAGCATACTTATATCCGCCAACATTTCCGTCATATTGTGATGTATTTCCAAAAGTTACCATCTGAGATGGTTGTCGATCATGATAAATTTTGGTTAAAAACTTTTCTACACGAGATGGTTTAGCAACCATGACTAATGTCTGAAGTTGATCTGATTGTAGTATATCTTGCCAAATATCTAAACCCATTTGAGTAGTAAGCAATTCCTGTCCAAAATCCTGAGCAATCATTTTAATATATTGCTCCGATTGAACTTTATCTTTAAAACCCATGCCACCCTCTTGCCACAGAGGCCAATTAATAACTGCTGTTTTCCCTTTATCTGGCATTGTTTGCTGGCGATAAAGAGCATATGCCATTTGGAAACGATTGGCTATAGCATAATCACATGAACCAGTATCACCAAACAAAGCAGCAGTAGATGAAAAATAACAAACAAAATCAAGTGGCTGCTCACCAAAAACCTTATCTAATAAAATGGTACCGATTGACTTAGGAAGTATTACCTGATCGATATCATCTTTTGTACTTTCAAAATAAGGCTTTGAAGCTTCAACACCTGCTGCATGGATAATCCCAAAAATGTCAAATGGGAGGTTACGAGCCAAAGAAACTAATGATTTTTCATCACTAATATCAATAGAATAGTAGTGAATTTCTTTGGCTCCTGCCTGAGTTAATGCGTCTAATTGTTTTTGAATATTTTCTGTTAATGGATGTCTACCTAATAGTAAAAGTTTTGCTTGATAGTTTTTAGCCAGATATTGTGCAAATTTGAAACCCAATGCTCCACAACCACCAGTAATTAAATAATGTCCATTTTGTTTTACTATTGATTGTTTTGTTGTTTTGTTTAGTTCAGATGGTTTATAGGACAATATAAATCTTTGATTGTTTTTATACCTAATTACACCTCTATGTTTTGATGCGTCTACCATTTGTTGAACAGAAGGTGAAGTTGAATCGGTGTAAAGTATTGATATCTGCGTTTTAGATAGCGTTTGTTTTAGAGATCGTTCGAAACCAATCCAGGAATAATCCCAACAAGAATCTAAGGTTAAAGAATCATAACGACCTACTAGAATAACGTTGGAAACATAATGAACCGATCCTTTGATGGCTCTAAATAAATTAAATAATGCATGAATACCCTCTGCCTTCTGATCCTTTGCCCAACTATAAATAATAGCAATCGATGGGGTTACACCTTGTACATGTGTCCCAAGAGTTACGTCGTTGAGTATTTGTTGAACATCATTTATACTATTAGGACGGCAATTATAAATTCTCTCGGATATTTTTTTATACCTTTCTGCTTGATATACAAAAATAGCATTTCGTAATAGATCAGAATCGTTGCTATTTGCAATTTCCTTTTCAAATTCAGAGTCTGCAAAAATAACATATTGCATATTAGCCTCTTCCGATAGCATCCCATCTAGTGGTTCTTCTTGCCAGTCTTCCTTATAATATAGTATTTTTGATATTTCGCGTGATTGCTCTGATTTTAGTTTCGATAACTCATTTGTGTCTAACAACTGTTGTCTACCATCTAGATCGTTGGCATTGACAGCCATTGGTTGAAAAGTTAATCCCTTCATCTGCACACAAATGTTCCCTTGCACGTCACACAAATCAATATCTATTTTATTAATTACTGCATTTGAGTTAATCCCTTGAGAATTGTGTACCCATACATACATTTCTTTTGTACAGGCTGATATAATAGTCATAGTTTCCAGAGTATCTGGAAGCAAAGGATAGACAGGCAATTGATTAAAATCTGTAATCAAAACTATACTGGTGTATATTGCGCTTTCTAACAAACTAGGATGTAAATAATAATCAGATTGATTATTCTCTATAATAGCAGGAATATTGATCTTTGCTAATAACTGATTTGTCCCTTTATATACTTCGCTTAACGCCTGCATAGCTATACCATAGTTGAAACCCATCTGAGTCAATATACTATAAAAGTTAGTAACTTCTAGTTTATCTTTCCCCATTTTCTCTTTGAGTTTCTCTATATCAAGCTTATTAGACAATGATGATTTACTATTTAAAATGACTTTTCCACGGTTATGTATAATTTCCTCATCTGCCACTATACTATAAATTTCATAATCGATTGTTTCATCATCGTCCTCAAACAGGGCGATAGAGACATCTTTATCATTTGTGACTATAATAGGTTGTGTCCAAATAATATTATACAATTCAAGTATAATTGATTCCTGCTGAATTGATGTTGCCTGTTCTACTGCAGCACGAACCATTTCCAAATAGGCGGCAGCCGGCAGAACTTTATATCCATTAATTTGATGGTCGTTAAGGAAAAATTCCTTACCGTTAAAAGTGGAACTGTAACTCTGTTGACGGAGGTTTGATGTGTTGCTATGCAACAATGGATGCAGTACTGAAAAGGTAGTCAGTATTTTGGATGCCATCAATGTTTCTTCTACTTCAAACCAGTATCGTTCCTTGGCAAAAGGATAAACAGGTAAGTTAATACGTCTGGGTTTATTATTGCCATAGAGCTTGTGCCAATCCAGCTCCAGACCTTTAACCCATAAATCCAACAGTTTTGATAGTTTCTTTTGGGCTATCCACTGATCAACAATCATCTCTTTCATGTCATCATCTCCACTAATGATGCTCATCCCTTCTTTATTACGTTTTACCTGCCCTTGATAAACGTTTTCAATATTTTCTTTACCTTCTGTATAGGACTTAAGTTTTTCAGCCAATTCTCCTATAGAACTAACCATAAAACCCAAACGTTCTCCCATTGCTTCTCTGCCCATTTGCAAAGTATAAGCCAACTCTACAAACTCTATTGTTTGCCCCTCTTGTCGAATATAATCAAGTAGATCACTAGCCTTCTGTTGTAGTTGCTCTGCTGTTCTGGCAGACAGAGGAATTATAATTTTATTATTTTGGGTAATGAATGTAATATTCGACTTAGCTTCTATTGGAGGTAGATATTCTGCCAGTACTATATGAGCATTGGTGCCACCAAAACCAAAAGCACTTACCGCAGCTTGACGTCGCTGAGAATCCTTTAACTCCCACTTCTGTAACTGGTTATTGACATAAAATGGGCTCTCTTTTAAACCAATATGCTCATTAAGATGATCAAAGTTTATAGTTGGAGGCAGTTGTTTATGTTTCAACGCTAAAAGGACTTTGACAAAACTTGCAACCCCTGCAGCCGTTAAACAATGACCAATGTTGCTCTTCACCGAACCTAGGGCGCAATACTCTTTTTTCTGGGTATACTTTTTAAAGGTTGCTTTGAGGGCTCCAACCTCAATAGGATCACCTAATTTAGTACCAGTACCGTGGGCTTCAACCAATTGAATATGCTCCGGATCAATATGATATTTGTCGTAAACCTCTTGTTCCAGGCGCGTTTGTGATTCCTCATTTGGGGCGGTAATGCCATTGGTTTTGCCATCCTGATTGACCCCCCAGCCTTGAATGACTCCTAGAATCGCATCATGATCTTTTTCTGCATCCGCCAGCCTTTTTAACATCACAACACCAACGCCTTCTCCTGGAACAAAACCATTGGCCTTCTGGTCAAAAGTAAAACACTTGCCATCTGGCGAGAGCATACTGGTTTGTGAACACATAATATGCATAGAAGGGCCTGACAGCACATTGACACCTCCGGCTAAAGCTATGTCACTGCTTCCAGAATTCAAACTATCGCACGCACTGGCAATAGCAACCAAAGATGAAGAGCAAGCAGTATCAATGGATAAACAAGGACCTTGTAAATTTAAGAAGTAGGAAATGCGTGCTGCCAATACAGAAGAAGCACTCCCTGTGAAGCCCTGAGCACTCAATTGGTGCTTTTGTGATAACTTATGATAGTCTCCCGGACCACAACCAACGAAAACCCCACATTTGGTACCCGACAGGCTTTTGGGGTTGTATCCTGAATTTTCTATGCTGTGCCAACACGTTTGTAAAAAAACTCGTTGTTGCGGATCCATGTTCTCCGCTTCTGTGGGTGAGATATTAAAAAATAATGGGTCAAACAGGTCATATTCTTCTAAGGCTCCCATCCATTTACCATTGGTTTTTCCTGGTACAGGGCCTCCTTCTTTATAATAGGTATTAATATCCCAACGCTTCTGCGATATTTCACTGATGCAATTTTTGCCCTGAGCTATATTTTGCCAAAACTCTTCAAGGTTTTTTGCCTTGGGAAATTGTCCGGCCATACCAATCACAGCAATTGGCTGATAGACAGAAGATGTACCAGCGTTAATTCTCGATGAGATTTTATTACGCCAGGATGAAAGTTTCTTAACAGCTGGTTGAGAAACTATTTTATTCTGTAATTTTAAAGGAATACTTAATTCTGACTTATTAGATAATGTAACCAGTTTTTCGGCTTCTTCTTTTACATAACGACTAAGTTGAGAAAGGGTTGAGTAACTATAAACTTTGGTCGCTTCAATCGAGGTTTTATATTTTTCATTAATCTTACGTATCCAAGTCACACCAGTAATAGAATCTAAACCCAGATCGACAAATTGAGTATTCTCTTCAATTTCATGCTCTTGTAAATGCAACTCCTGAGCTAAAAGCTGTCTAAGGCTGGCTGTAACTGTAGGCAAAATATCTATCTGTTGAACATAAGAAGCCGAATTAGCGGATATACTAACTTCTGATTTGTTAGTTAAAGTATCTACTTTTTCAACTTCTTCTTTTACATAACGACTGAGTTGAGAAAGGGTTGAGTAGCTATAAACTTTGGTCGCTTCAATCGAGGTTTTATATTTTTCATTAATCTTACGTATCCAAGTCACGCCAGTAATAGAATCTAAACCCAGATCGACAAATTGAGTATTCTCTTCAATTTCATGCTCATGCAGATGCAACTCCTGGGCTAGGAGCTTACGAAGGTTGGCAGAAACAGAAGCCATGTTTTCATTACTGGACATTGGGTCTACAATTGCCGGACTTAATAATATTTCATCAGGGTTCGCTTTTATGGGAATATGACTATTCGCCTGAATAAAATTATTTTCAATTTGAGCCAAAGTTTCAGATTGACCAACAAAAGTTTTTTCATGCATGCCCAACTCAAGTTCATAGGCCTCTTCTAGTGGTTTATGAAAATGGTGAGTCATTTGATGTTTGAAGGCTATTAATTGACTTCGCGAACTATTCGCTATTTGTTTGGCTAAATCAAGAGCTGCTATATTAACTTGCTCTCTTTGTATAACTGGGATAAGAAGCCCTCTCTCTTTGAACTCTCTGCCATTATATTCTTGCCCCGTCAGCAAGGTTTCTCTTGACAGGTCATACCCGATTTTTTCAGGAAATATAAAAGTGGCTCCCGCTCCAGGTGTAAATCCATAGTTCATATACGGGCTAAAATATTTACTTTCTTCGCTAAACACGATGAAATCGGCAAACATTCCCAAAGACCATCCTGCTCCAATACCGTGACCTTGCATGGCTGCAATTACTGGTACCTTGCACGTCATCGTGATTTGATAAATTTTATTATCGGTAAATTTGGTTTTTCCTTCCTGTATGGATAACAAAGTCTCTTTGGTACCACCTGAAGCAAAGTATTGTTCATAACCAGTCAGAATCACAACCTTATAAGAGGGCGATTTTTCAATATGATCAAAAACTTCGTTAATTCCCTGTATTATTGCGTCGGAAAACATATTCTTCGCTTCCCGATCTTCCATTTTTACCACGAGAATCCCTTCAGGATATGCCGTTGCGGTTATAACGTTTGATTTAAGAGTTATTAAGATCGGCAAAGTGGATAGTGTCTCGATTGCCTCTTCTTTCGGCTCTGACCAAGCCGGCTGATTTGTAATTTTTTCCCGGATACTGAAAATCATTTGTTTTTTCCACGATACTATAGTATCCAATGGCAACTTAGACCAATTTTCAGCTAACTTTAAAGCTGTGGTCAGAACTTGTTCCTGCACCACACTATTTATGGTTCCAACTTTTTGCTGTAATTCAATTCCTGAATACTCATTGCCTGTCAGTAATATTTCTTTACCAAAGTAGTTGCCAAACCGATACGAAAAAATCATAGCAGCTTGCCTTGCCAACTCTGAACTTTGTCCAATATTGGCAGATGAATAACTACCTTTTGCATTATAAATACAAGCATCACAAAACTGGCTGATGAACCAAGCTAAACCCTTAGCATTCGAATCCAAAGCGGCTATGACAGGAAGAGGTGATTCAAGAACAAGACGTTGAAAATCCAAAACGTCATTAACAGAAACTTTCTCCGAAAGAAAATCAAGATAATCACTAACAAGAACAATGGATTTGTATTTAGATGAATTGTTAAGCTGTGCAAATATATCGGTTAAATCTGCAACTAACGTTTTCATTCCTGATCCTTTCTTTGCATCACAAACCCTGATTACAAGTACACTTTTCGCATGGGTTTCCAACAGAATCTGTTTCGATGTTGATGTTATTTTGCTGCCAGCCCTTGATTTATCCGTTTGTTTATTCGCATTTAACGGATCGACCACGGTCAAAGCGCCCACAAGGTCATTAATGTGACGGGCTAAATGCTGCTTCAACAGGCGAAGCGATGCCCCAGATTTCTTCGCTAATTTCGATGCTAGCACGAGCGCGTGGGCTTCAACCTGATCCTGATTCAAAATAGAGCAAGTCCACCCTTTGTCCTTGAGCTGGTTGCCAGTGGAACCTTCTGAAATATACAGAAAGTCCGTTGCCCGAACCCCGCCAAACCGCTCTTCGAAAAGTTGATATTCGCTCTCGCTGGGATAGAGGCCCTCCTGAGGGCTCGTGTAATAATACCTCCCTGTCCGGCTGCAAATCATAAAATCACACAGGGCACCGATCAGGAAGCCGACACCTGTGGCATCACCCTGCATGGCGGCGATGACGGGGTATGGGAATGAAGTGATGGCGTGATGCAGCTTCTGCCCGACGGCTTCGTTGTAGTGCTCCCTGCCGCCGCTTAAAAATGAGCGATTGGTTCCCTTAATCATTAACACCTTGATCGATTCGGTCTGCCTTGCCATTTCAAGTGCTCGCAGTAAGAGTCCTATCAATCCTCTTTCGAGCGTATTGTTCTCTTCTGCGGATACTTGAATCGAAAAGATCCCGTTCCCGCAATCGTATAGGTTGACGGATGGGGATGCAAATACCTGATGCTCTCCTGATGATGTCGTATATGATGTATTTGTCAGTGTAATCGAACCTTTACCTGAGGATGCCTTTTCAGTCATTTCCGTTCTAAGAACTTCCGGAGAAGTCAACGATATTCCCGTTGGCTTGTGTAAGCCGATTTGCTTAAACGTTTGGTTTTGAGGTTCATTAAATGTAATTTTTGGGGTTATAACAGAAGAAATGGGTATTTGTTCTGACACCTGTGGTATTGCTGATGAAATTGTCTGACTGGTAGCCTCATCTATTAAATTCTGTGTCCCATACTGGCATACAACTCCACGCATTTGCACACATACATTCCCTTTTTGATCACACAAATCAATATCCACTTTTGCAGTTTCAGCTTCTGATTGACTCGCCTGTGAATAACGAACCCATGCAAACATTTCCTTTGTACAAGCTGATATTATACTTACAAGTTCAAAAGCAGAAGGAAGAGATGGTTGGAACTGACTTTGCGATAAATCTCCGATTAAACCAGCAGAGGCCTGCATGACACCCTCTATCATGCTTGGGTGTAACAGATAATCATTTTGATCCGCATCAACAACTGTTGGTAAAATGAGTTGCACAAGCAGTTGTTCTTCTCCATGGTAAGCAGAAGTTATTGCCTTATAAGCAGAACCATAGTTAATACCTGCCTTGGTAAAAATTGAATATAGTTCGCTTGCTTCTAGTCTACCCTTTATTTGTCCTTTGAGTTGTTCAATGTTTAACTTTGCAGGTGTTGGTTGATGATTAAATATAGCTTGTCCTTGGCAATGAATAACTTCTTCCTCTTTGTTCTTGCTATATATTTCATAGTCTACCTGATCATCACCTTTCGCAAACAGGGCTATGTCAATTTGTCCATTTTCCGAAATAACAAAAGGTTGTCCACAAACAATATTATGTAACTCTAAAATGCTTGACTCTTGCTTGGCAGGTAAGGCTTTACTCACTGCAGCCCTAGCCATTTCTATATAGACTACAACTGGTAGCGTTTTTTGCTCACCTCTATTATCAATATTAATCTGATAATCAGATATAAATAATTCATTACCGCTAAAAGTTGAACTGTAACTCTGCTGGCTTAGATCTGAGGTGTTCGTATGCAGTAAAGGATGAAGTACTGCTGTTGTCTTTCCAGCAACACCAAGTTGTCCCCTCACTACCGTATCAACCCAGTAACGTTCTTTAGCAAACGGGTAGGTTGGCAAACTGATGCGATGGGGTTTTTTATCGCCATAAAGTTTGCCCCAATCAATATCAAGACCTTTAACCCACAATTTTAGTTTTGAGAGTTTTTTCTGGTCTATCCATTTTTCAACAGTTTGTTGTAAATCATCATCCGAAGTATCCAAGGGCAGCGTATCCTTCTCTCTTTTAACCTGCCCCATATAAGAATCTTCAATATCTTGTTCCCCTCTGATATAGGCCTGAAGTTTGTTAGCCAGTTGATCAATTGAACCAACCATAAAGCCCAGACGTTCCTCCATTGATTCCCTGCCCACTTGTAGGGTATATGCTAAGGAAACAAGATCAGGTTGATGTTTATGAATAAACCCTAATAGATCTTTAACTTTTTGTTTTAGTTGTTCCTTAGTCCTAGCTGATAAAAGGATGATAACCTTTGCATTTTGTTCAACATCAGTAATTGACTGACTTGCTTCCACTGAGGACACATACTCCTGTATAATGATATGTGCATTTGATCCTCCAGCACCAAAGGAGGATAATCCTGCGATTCTAGGTATTACTTGACCATCAATAACTGGTTGCTCCCATGTTCTTAAAGTCTGATTAACAATAAATGGAGTCTTTTGAAAATCAATATACGGATTTAATTTCACCGAATGCAACGAAGGTACGATTTGCTTATATTGCATTTGCAATAGGACTTTTGCAAGCCCAGCTATACCCGCTGCAGATTCACAATGACCAATATTGGATTTGGCAGATCCTATTAAACAAAATTCACTATCCCGAGTATGCTTTTTAAAAGCCTGACTCAGTGCGGTAATTTCAATCGGGTCACCTAACTTTGTTCCTGTACCATGAGCCTCTAGATAGCTAATATGACGTGCATTAATGTTTGATTCCGCAAGAGCTCTGCTAATAGCTGCAGCTTGAGCATTAGGATTAGGAACAGAATACCCATTGGTTTTTCCACCATGATTTAGTGCACTACCTCTTAGGATACCATAAATGTGATCGCCATCCCTCTGGGCTTCGGACAATCTTTTCAGTATTACAACCCCTACACCTTCCCCTGGAATATAGCCATCACCACCCTCTCCAAAACTTTGGCAATGACCATCGCTAGAAATAAATTGCCCAGCGCTAAGTATCAGATACTTATTAGGGTGAATACTAACATTTACTCCTCCTGCAATCGCCAAACTTGTGCGTCCTAGTTTTAAATCCTGACAAGCTAAATGAATAGCCGTCAATGAAGAAGAGCACATGGTATCCAGTGTCATGCTAGGACCATGCAAATTAAAGACATATGAAACTCTATTTGCAATACTAGCATAACTGTTGCCAATTCCCATGCGCTTTCCCTGCGTACCAGCTTCCGCTCCAAAAAGTTGATATTCTCCCCACATCACACCAACATACACCCCAACCTGACCCGCTAGGTCTTGTTCATGAGCTATTTGCAAGCCGGCACGGGTATAACCCGCATCTTCTATAGCCATCCAGGCATGTTGTAAAAATAAACGTTCCTGTGGATCTATATTCTCCGCTTCCCGTGGCGAGATGTTAAAAAATCTCGGGTCAAATTCGTCGACTCCTGCAATAAAACCACCCCATTTACTAAAATGCTGCCCGCTTTTCGTGCGATCTTCGCTATAGTAATCACGCCAATCCCAACGCTCTTTAGGGACTTCAATGATACAGTCTTTCCCATCACGCAAGTTGTGCCAAAATTCTTCAATATTATGTGCTTCAGGAAAACGACCACTTAATCCAATAATCGCAATTGGATCTGTAACTATTGATCTAGTTGAATTTGCTAAAGCAGAAGTTTGGTTCTGACGGTTAAAACGATGACCTGAAATAGTTCGGTTTTGAGCCAAAGGTTTTTGTTCGGATAGCTTGTTAACTGATATTTTCTGAGAATTATCTGCAATATTAAAGATTGATGACAATTTATCTAAATGGGTTTTGCTAAAATATTCTGCAAGTTCACTAATAGTCTGATATTCAAAGAATAGTGTTTTAGACAAAGTCCCAAAAGTCTTTTCCAATTGACTGGTTAAATTCATCGCCAGTATAGAATCAATCCCATACTTCTCAAGGCTAGCTTGTGGATCAATCTTATGAGCTGGCAGGCTTAACATTCCAGAGAATTCTTTACACAAATAGTTTTGGGTTTTTTCTAATAAACTACCTGAATTAATCTCTGCCACAACAAATTGTTCTTCTTTAGTGATGGCTTTTGAAGTCTCTGAATGAGTATTCTGATTATCGATTATCGTTCGGCGTATTTGCGATAAATTACCTTTCAATACCATCATCTGAGCATGTTGTAATTCTAGGCTACGATAAAATGCGAACATCCCCGTTATATTTGAGATTGATTGCAACCCCATGGTTTGCTGCATCATGTCCTGTTTTGCCTGATCTATAATCATTCCACCTTCTTGCCACAATGGCCAATTGATGGATAAAGTATTCCCTTTTCTAAATTCTTTACCTCTTAGTTTATTCCTATAAGCAGCAAATTGATCCATAAACGCATTCGCTGTAGCATAATCTGCCTGACCCACATTGCCTACAGATGCTACTGAAGAAAATAATACAAAAAAATCTAAATCAATGTTCTGGCTGGCTTGATCAAGATTATAAGTTCCTAAAACTTTAGGTTCAAGAACTTGTCTAAATTCTGTGGATGTTTTCTTAATAATAAAATTGTCTGAAACCATCCCTGCGCAATGAATAATGCCATTGAGGGATTTATGCTCTTTATTGACAGAGGCAATGAGTTGTTGTACTTGATTTAAATCACATATATCCAATTGTTTATAAACAACCCTATCAGTCTCAGTAGACAACTGACCTAAAAAAGATTGTTTTTTTGAGGTCAATTCTGAACGGTCAGTTAAGATAACTCTTGCCTTTTTAGTTTGCTGTAAAATTTCTTTCGCTAAGAGTATGCCCAAACTACCAAGTCCACCTGTAATAAGGTAAGAACCTTGATCTTTGAAAACTATCTTAGGTTCATCCTGACTTGTTTCTATTTCTTTCCAACGTAAAACATATCGCGTTTCTTGCTCATATTTAATAATTGCATTATGACCTACAACTTGTTCTCTTTGAAATTGTTTTGCTAATATTTCCGCTGAAGTTTGTGGTGTTGTGAGAATAACTTGACCTATTAACATTGGATTCTCCAGCGCAGCAGTTTTAAGTAAGCCCGATAGACCAACAAGAAGAGTTTCCTCCTGCTCGTCTCCAATAACAATCTGGACAAATATTTTCCCTTGAGGTTTGCCTTTAAGTATTTTCTGAATAAGTTCAAAACTGGTTAAGGCGTATTCATTGTAACGTTCAGCAATATTTTTCTGCTTATCTGTTTGTAACAATATACAATGACTACGTGGAACCAAATTCTCAACTTGTTTAATATTAATATTTGGCAATTCACATAGAATAATGTACTGTTCTATGTATCTTGAGTTATTCAAATCAGGTGACACTTCACCTATACTTGGCTCCCACACAGGAATAGAAAAAAGAATATCATTTTTCTCCCCTTGTTCCTGCAACTTTAAAGTCTTAATTTTCCCTAAAGCTTCCTTTTGCGTAAGCTTGCCACTAGACAAGTCTTGATATATTTCTTTAATCTTTTGTTTCATCTTTATTTCTAGGCTAATTCTACTGCTTCATCAACAGAAATTTCATTTTTTAAAACTTTTTCTATTAGTTTTTGATAATAAGAATCATCAAAAAGAGAATCACTATTTGTTTTTTGATGAGAGGATTTTACTTCACCTTCCAAAATCCTAAATGAAAATCCTTGCATCTGTACACAAATATTTCCTTGCTGATCGCATAAATCAATATCAAACTTAATGAGCTTATCATTCGGCTTACTGCCTGGAGAATAACGTACCCATGAAAACATCTCACTGGTACATGCCGAAATAATACGTATATGTTCCAAAGCAAAAGGCACAAATGGTTTGCTAGGAATATGGTTCAAATCGGCAATTAAACCAAATGAGGATTGCAAAGCACTGTCCATCAAACTGGGGTGTAATAGAAAATCATTGTATTCTGACTTCCCCTCAATAATAGGAGGTAACTGCAATTGAGCAAGCAATTCCTCTTCTCCAATAAAGATAGTTTTTACACCTTGAAACGCTTGTCCGTAATTGAACCCTATTTGAGTAAATATCGCATAAAGGTCAGTGCCATTTATTGTTTTACATCCCATTTGTCCTTTTAACTTTTCCAGATCAAGCATATCAGTTGTCGTCCTTTGACTCAAAATCGCTTGACCCTGACAATGGATTATTTCTTCTTCATTGTCCTGACTATAAATCTCATAGTCTATTTGATCTATAGAACTATTACCCTTAAAATTTTCAGCTAAAACTATAGAAACATCTTTGTATTCTTCGACAACAAGTGGTTTTAGCCAAACAATATTGTGCAGTTCCAAAGTGGTTGATTCTAATTGAATCTGTGATGCAAGCGATATTGCAACTCGAGCCATTTCCAGATAAGCAACTCCTGGTAAAATTCTTTGTCCCTGTACTTGATGATCTTTTAAGAAAAATTCTTCGCTACTAAAAGTAGATTTATAACTTTGCTGTATAAAATCAGAAGTGTTACAGTGTAGCAAAGAGTGAAGTATTGCTGGTTTAACGTCTGTATTTTCTATTTGTTCAGTATCAATCCAATATCGCTCCTTCTCAAAAGTATAACTTGGCAGGTTGATACGTTTTGGTTTATTCTCCCCATACAATTTTCGCCAATCAATAACTAAGCCTTTTACCCAAAAACTCAGCAATTTTTCATATTTGCCTTTAACAATCCATGTCTCTATCGCTTTTTCAATTTCTTCATCAATAGCAAACTCAATTAATACACCTTTATTACGCTTGATTTGACCACGATAAAACAAATCTATCGTTTCTTTCCCATCTAAAAAATCATTTAATTTATTTATAAGCTCTTCTCTGGATTGAATTATTAAGGCAATGCGTTCTTCCATCACATCTCTCCCTACCTGCAAGGTATAAGCAATACTACTTAAATTCGCTTCTTCATTGGTTTCCAGATATTTTTTAAGATTACGTGCCGCTTCTTTAAGGCTCGTTTCTGTCTTTGCCGATAAGATTATCAAATAATTATCATTTGCTTGCAGTTTGTGTTCTGATTCCTTGACAATATATTCTTCAAGCACCACATGAGCATTTGCTCCTCCAAAACCAAAAGAACTAACACCAGCTCTTCGCGGTAACTCGCTCCCTTGTTGATCTTTTATGCGATGCCAATGATCATTTTCCTGCACAATATAGAATGGACTGTTTTTTAAATCGATATACGGATTTATGAAATCACAATGCAAGGTTTTGACGCGTGTTTTATGTTTGAATTGTAACAGGACTTTGATAACACCTGCAATACCAGCCGCCAATTCTAAATGTCCAATATTGCTTTTTACGGAACCAAGTCCGCAATGAACTTGTGCCATTTGTGTTCCTCCTGTCTCATTATAAAGATCCTTAAATGCGTTTTTAAGTGCATTTACTTCTATTGGATCACCCAATTCTGTTCCCGTACCATGAGCCTCAATATATCCAACAGTGCGGGGATCTATTGCGGCTTTTTTATATGCTGCCTTTAATAAGCTTGCCTGAGCAATGGGATTTGGTGCAGTTAATGAATTAGCCCGACCACCATGGTTCTCAGCACTACCACGAATAATTGCATAGATAGAATCTCCATCTCTTTCCGCAGCACTAAGTTTTTTCAAAAACAGCATACCTACTCCTTCGCCTCTGACATATCCATTTGCTCTATCGGAAAAGGTTTTACAGCGTCCATCTTCACTTAGCATACCTGCATTGCCAAATGAAATATGTTCAAACGGTTTAAGAATGGTATTAACTCCCCCTACAATAGCCATTTCGCAATCCCCCATTTCAATAGCTTCTATAGCACGATGAATCGCAACTAATGAACTTGAGCATGCAGTTTCAATCGCTTCACTAGGGCCATGAAGGTTCAAAAAATAACTCATCCTGTTCGGACCCATTGACGGCACCTTCCCTGTTGAGCTATACCCTTTTATTGCCGCCTTTGCTCGAGTAAGCAATTCACTGTAACCGCCTTCGAAAGTACCGATAAAAATTCCGGTTTGTGTGTCGGAAAGACTCTCTGATGAATAACCAGCATCTTCAATTACTTTCCAGATATATGTCATTATTAATCGCTGCTGTGGATCCATATGCTGTGCTTCGCGTGGTGAAATGCCAAAAAACAGCGGATCAAATTCATCAATCCCATCAATAAAACCGCCCCATTTAATATTGGTTTTATTCACTTCTGTTTTTGGATCACCATATATCGCCTGCCAATCCCAACGCATTTTCGGAATTTCGCTTATGCAATCTTTTCCCTCCTTAAGATTCTTCCAAAAATCTTCAAGCGTTTCAGCTTGTGGAAATTTTCCACTAACTCCGATAATGGCAATTGGATCAATTAATCGACTTTCTGGTGCTATGGTCTTTATAAAACGATGACTTTGTTTTGGTTTATTGCTAATAGCTAAGAATAAGTCTGTATCTTTTTCCTCTGCTTTATCTACTTCAACAAAACTTACATCTTGCTTTTTAACCTGAACCTGCAAACTAAACAAATTGACAAAAATTTCCTTATGCGCTTTTGCTAAGTAATTGGCAAAAGCAGAAAGGGTAGGATAATCAAAAAAGACTGTGGGTGTCAACTCCAATTTGTAGTCCTGGTTCAACTGATTAATCAATTCGGTCATACTAATGGAATCAAAACCAAACTCTGGGAGTTCCGTATTTACATCCAAGTCATCTATCCTAATCTTTAAGAATTTGGCTACCTTTTGCAGCAAGGCATTTTGTATTTTGCTGGTTAAGAAATCAATATCTATTTC
The DNA here is from genome assembly GCA_013141385.1 of Bacteroidales bacterium. Taxonomy (NCBI): domain Bacteria; kingdom Pseudomonadati; phylum Bacteroidota; class Bacteroidia; order Bacteroidales; species Bacteroidales bacterium. Next base: position 35,295 of record JABFRB010000012.1, read on the forward strand.
TATTTGATGTTGCTCCTGCTTTTTGACTTGAACCTGCAAACTAAACAAATTGACAAAAATTTCCTTATGCGCTTTTGCTAAGTAGTTGGCAAAAGCAGAAAGGGTAGGATAATCAAAAAAGACTGTGGGTGTCAATTCCAATTTGTAGTCCTGGTTCAACTGATTAATCAATTCGGTCATACTAATGGAATCAAAACCAAACTCTGGCAGTTCCGTATTTACATCCAAGTCATCTATCCTGATTTTTAAGAATTTGGCTACCTTTTGCAGCAAGGCATTTTGTATTTTGCTGATTAAGTTATCAATATCTATTTTTCCTTGTTGTTGTTCAACAATAGGGCTCAATTTATGCGATTGAACTTTTTTCTCATAAGCAAACAAGTATTGTCTCATGCGAGACAATTGACCTTCCATAACCATTATTTGCGATGCTTCTATTGACAGACATTGATTGAATGCATGGATACCGCTTTCTTTTTGCATCTTTATCATACCTGTTTTGGCATGCATCAACTTTTCAGTAGCAGCATCTAAAAACATTCCACCACCATGCCATAAAGGCCAATTAATTGAAATTGTTTTACCATGACGAAGTTGCTTCGCTACTAAACCATTTCGATAATATGCGTATGCATCCATAAATGCGTTTGCCACAGCATAATCTACTTGCCCAACATTACCTTGATTTCCTGCTATAGAGGAGAATAAAATGAAGTATTCTATTGGTAATGTTTGACTTGCCTCATCCAGATTAAAAGTACCATTTACTTTAGGAGCTAAAACTATTTTAAATTCCTCCACGGTCTTCTTCACAATAAGATTGTCATTGTTAATTCCTGCACAGTGAAGGATGCCTGTTAATTTGCCAAATTCCTTTTCTATGGCTTCCATCAAATACTTAACCGCCTGACCATCTGCAACATCTACTTGATGATAATCAACCCGTGCGCCAAAAGCCTGTAATTTTTCTATTTGCTGTTGTTTCTCTTTGCTTAAAACAGAACGATCTGTTAATATCAACGTCACCTTTCCAATACTTTCAGCAATTGTTTGGGCAAATATCTGCCCTAATGCTCCTGCACCACCCGTAATTAAATATACTCCATCTTTCCTCCATGGATTTTGATATTCAATAGAAGATATAACTTCTACCATGCTATTCACATATCGTTGATTATGTTCATAACGAATCAGACTATCTTCCTCATATAGACTATTTTCTTGTAATATAGAAAATAGATTCTCTGCTGATAACGAATCTTGAACTACAATTACTTGACCAACAATCCTCGAATTTTCTAAATGGGCTGTTTTAAGCATACCCGATAAAGCTGAGTAAACTCCACATTGATCACGATCAGATACCAGAACTTGAATTAATATCTTGTCATTATTTCTTTTCTTCTGAAATGTTTGTAATGTTTCAAACAATTGCAATGCATCTTCCTGAAATTGATTTGTTAAAGAACCTTCTGTAGGCTTAAACTCAGTAAATACCACCTCTGGCATCATCTTTTGCAAAGCATTTTTAACTGATGCTAAGCCACATACAAAAATTCTTCGTTCCGCATAATTAATAACCTCAACTAGTTTTTCCGTAACTCTTTTCTGCCAAACTGGTTTTAACAATAATGTTCCTACCTGATTTGTAGTTGATTCTAAAACATTATTTTCCAAAACCCTAGAAGAAAATCCTCTCATTTTTACACAAACGTTGCCAGCATCATCAAATACATCAATATCAAGCGTCTGTACCTTATCTGAGGGTTTCTCCCCCTCTGCATAACGCACCCATGACCACATAGATTGAGTACAAGGGCTAAAAATTTCCAATTGTTTCAATGCAAACGGCAATGCCAGTTTTGAAGGGGAATCATCCTGTAAACCTATTGCTGCTTGTATTGCTGAATCTATTAAACTGGGGTGTAAAAAGTACAAATCTTTTGTTTCTAAAACTGAAGCCGGTAAGTTGAGTTTTGCCAAAACTTCATGTTCGCCAATATTGACCTCTACAAGCCCTTGATGTCCAGAACCATATTCCATACCCATTGTTTTTAATATATCATAACAATTTTTCTGGCTTATCTGTCTTTTGCATATGCGGGACTTTAACTTAGTAAAATCAACTAAACCATTCTGTGCAGAGGTATTGAAAATTGCCCGACCCTGGCTGTGTATTACAGGTTCTTGGTGAGGTTGCTCAATGCTCGTTATTTCATAAGCAATTTGTCCATCATCTTCAGGGTAAAGGTTGATATCAACCTTTTTTGGTGCATCATTTACTACTATCGGTTTTAACCAAACGATATTGCTCAATTGTATGCTGCCATTTGCATCTTCTCCTATTGCATGTGTTATTGCTTTCCTAGCCATTTCTAAATAAGCTACACCAGGTAGAATTTTTTGACCATTTACCTGATGGTCTTTTAGAAAAAATTCTTCGCCACTAAATGTTGAACTGTAACTCTGCTGGCTAAAGTTTGATGTGTTGTTGTGCAATAAAGGATGTAGTACCGAAGATGATATGAGTTTTTTAGATGTTATTTCTGTCTCCACAGATTCCAACCAATATCGTTCCTTGGCAAAAGGATAAACGGGTATGCAGATACGTTGGGGCTTGACCTCTTCATACAATCTATTCCAGTCAAACTCTAAGCCTTTAACCCATAATTCCATCAGTTTAGACAGTTTTCTTTGGTTTATCCATTTACTAATAATAACTTCTTTCGTTTCTTCATCCTGATTGATAATGTTCAAACCTTCCTTATTGCGCTTAACTTGTCCTTGATACGAATCTTCAATCCCCTGCTCACCATCAAGATAGGATTGAAGCTTTACAGTTAGTTGATTGATCGAACTCACCATAAAACTCAGGCGTTCCTCCATAGCATCTCGACCAACCTGCAAAGTATAGGCTAACCCCGCCAAATCAATGGATTCTTCCTCTCTGCAAATGAAGTCTAATAAATCACGTACCTTTTGTTTAAGTTGCTTTGCCGTTCTAGCAGAAAGAGGGATAATGAATTTTGTATTCTGTGCAATCGGTTTAACTACTTTAGAAGGCAAATGCTCTGCTAAAACTATATGAGCATTGGTACCGCTAAAGCCAAAAGAACTAATTGCAGCTTGACGTCGCAGTGCATCCTTTAACTCCCACTTTTGCAACTGGCTATTAATATAAAACGGACTCTCTTTTAAATCAATATGTTCATTCAGCTTATCAAAGTTTATTGTCGGAGGCAGTTGTTTGTGTTTCAACGCCAAAAGAAGTTTTATAAATCCTGCAACCCCTGCTGCCGATAAACAATGACCAACATTACTTTTTACTGAGCCTAAGGCGCAATAGTTTTTTTTCTGGGTATATTTTTTAAATGCTTCTTTGAGTGCCTCAACCTCAATAGGATCACCTAACTTTGTTCCTGTTCCATGGTTTTCAATCAATTGAATACTATCTGGATCGATATGATATTTATCGTAAACCTCTTGTTCTAGCCGTGTTTGTGATTCCGCATTAGGGGCGGTAATCCCATTGGTTTTGCCATCCTGATTGGCTCCCCAACCTTCAATGACACCAAGAATTATATCATGATCTTTTTCTGCATCAGCCAACCTTTTCAGCATCACAACACCAACGCCTTCACCTGGAACAAAGCCATTGGCTCTATTATCAAAGGTAAAACATCTGCCATCTGTCGAGAGCATCCCTGTTTGTGAACTCATAATATGAATTGAAGGACCTGCCAACACATTAACACCTCCAGCCAATGCTATATCGCTATTGCCCAAAATCAAGCTATCACAGGCACTTGCAATAGCAATCAGAGATGAAGAACAAGCAGTATCAATAGATAAACAAGGACCTTGCAAATTTAAATAGTAGGAAATACGTGCAGCTAATATCGAAGAAGCAGCCCCTGTAAAACCTTGGGCACTCAATTGATGCTTTGGTGATAATTTGTGATAATCTCCAACACCACAACCAACAAAAACTCCACATTTGGTGCCAGACAGGCTTTTAGGATTGTATCCTGAACTTTCTATGCTGTGCCAACATGCTTGTAAAAAGACCCGTTGTTGAGGATCCATATTTTCCGCTTCTGTGGGCGAGATATTAAAAAATAGGGGATCAAAAAGATCATATTCTTCTAGAGCTCCCATCCACTTACAATTGGTTTTTCCTGGTACTGGCTTCCCTTCATGATAATAAGTGTTAATATCCCAACGATTTTGAGATATCTGACTGATACAATTTTTACCCTGAGCAATATTTTGCCAAAATTCTTCAAGATTGCTAGCTTGAGGAAATTTTCCTGCCATGCCCACCACCGCAATCGACTGTGATTGATAAGCAGAATATGCACTTGGGTTAATTTTCAATGAAGTTTTATTACGCCAAGAAGAAAGTTCTTTTATAAAAAACTCACTAGAAATCTTATTCTGTGGTTTTGCAGGAATAACCTGTTTATTAATCAGCGTTCCCTTTTTTACCGCCTCTTCTTTTACATAACGACTGAGTTGGGTGAGGGTTGGGTAACTATAGACTTTAGTCGCCTCAATCGAGGTTTTATACTTTTCATTTATCTGTCGTATCAAGGTCACACCCGTAATAGAGTCCAAACCAAGATCAACAAATTGAGTATTCTCATCAATATCCTGCTCCTGCAAATGCAACTCCTGGGCTAAAAGCTTTTTAATGCTAGCTGTGACTGCAGGCAGCACATCTACATCTGGCACTGAAACCACAGAGGCAAAAGATGTATCAGGGTTAATCCCCAATGTCGTTTTGTTACGCCAAGAAGAAGACTCATTAATCGTTATTTCATTCTGTGGTTCTGCAGGAATAACCAATTTATTAAGCAGTGCTCTCTTTTTTGCCGCCTCTTCTTTTACATAACGACTGAGCTGTGTGAGAGTTGGGTAACTATAGACTTTAGTCGCCTCAATCGAGGTTTTATACTTTTCATTTATCTGTCGTATCAAGGTTACGCCAGTAATAGAGTCCAAGCCAAGATCAACAAATTGAGTATTCTCATCAATATCCTGCTCCTGCAAATGCAACTCCTGGGCTAAAAGCTTTTTAATGCTAGCTGTGACTGCAGGCAGCACATCTACATCTGGTATTGAAATCGCAGAAACAGAAGATGTATCAAGTAAGCTCGAACTCGATATTGTTTTTTCAGAGAGTGAGGTAGTGCTCTGTAAATCAGTATGTCCTTGAATAAAACTGGTATTTATCCGTTTTAATGCTTCAGATTGACCTACAAATGTTTTTTCATGCATGGATAGTTCAAGTTTATATGTTTCTTCCACTTGACTATGGACATGCTGTGTCAATTGGTGCTTGAGAGCGATCAAACCCCCTCTCTTTTTCTGTGCTATTTTTTTTGCTAAGTCAAACGCAACTGGATTAACTTGCTCTCGAGGTAAAACGGAAATCCGAAGTCCTCTGTTTTTTAAGTCTATACCCGTGTATTCCCGTGCTGTCAATAAGGTTTCTCTCGCCAAATCATACCCCATTACGTAAGGAAAAATAAACGTGGCTCCTGCTCCAGGCGTAAAACCAAAATTCATATACGGACTCAAGTAGTGACTTTCTTCACTGAACAGGATCAAGTCTGCAAACATCCCAAGAGACCATCCACCACCAATACCATGTCCCTGCATAGCAGCAATTACAGGTACCTTGCACTCCATTGCCAGTTGATAAATTTTAGTATCTGTAAATTTGGCCTTGCCCTCTTGTATGGCCAATAAACCCTCTTTGGTGCCACCTGATGCAAAATAAGTATCATATCCAGTTAGAATCACTACTTTATATGGCACTTGGCTAATATGTTCAAAAACTTCAATTATACCCTCGACAAGCGTATCGGAAAACATATTTTTAACTTCCCGATCTTCTAATTTAACCACAAGGATTCCTTCTGGGTGTGCAATCGCACTAACCACTTTATTCTTTAACTCTATAGGAGATGGTGCTATAAGTAAAGGTTCATATTCTTTTTCCTCGGATTCAACCCATACAGGCAACTGATCTATTTCCTGTTGGATGCCTAATGCTATTCGCTTTTTCCAAAATACTATCGTTTCCATTGGCAACTTTGCCCAGTAATCCGCAAGTTCTAAAGCTTTAGTCAAAACTTGACTTTTTTCTACAACTTGCAAACTTCCAATTCGTTGTCCCAATTCAATACCAGAGTAGTTATTACCTGTTAGCAAAATTTCCTTACCCAAATAGTCACCAAATCGGTGCGAAAAGATCATGCCCGCTTGTTTTGCTAATTCTGAACTTTGCAAAATACTTGTAGCACAATAATTCCCTTTATCATGGTATATTGAAGCATCACAAAATTGACTAATAAACCAACCTATACCATTCGCATTCGAATCCAAAACAGCAATGATAGGAATCGTAGATTCGAGGATAAGACGTTGTAATTCCAATACTTCATTAACGGTTGCTGACTCTGAGAGAAAATCAGGATGATCACTGGCTAGAACAATGGATTTGTATTGGGATGCGTTATTGATCTGGGTGAAGATATTCTTTAGATCTGCCGCTAAAGCTTTTGTTCCATGCGCTTTCTTCGCTTCGAGTATTCTGATTAGCAGAACGTTTCCGGCATGGGTTTCCATCTGGATATGCTTAGAAGGCGATGCGATTACCCCATCCGCTTTAGCTTTACCAGACGTACTATCGCTCGTTACAGGATCGGCAACCCTCAGTTCGTCCACCTGCGGAGCCAATTTACGGGTCAAATGCTGTTTTAATAGGCGGAGGGAGTCCTGAGATTTATTCGCGAGGTTTGAGGCTAATGCTTGTGCGTGAGCCGCTACCTGTTCCTGTGGCAGAATCGGGCAAGTCCATCCTTTCGCTTGAAGCTGCTTTCCAGTTGAATCCGTTGATAGGTACAAGAAGTCCGTTGTGCAAGATTCACCGAATCGCTCCCTGAATAGTAGGTCTTCTCCCGCCGTTGGGTAGATCCCCTCCTGCATATTCGTGTAGTAGTATCTTCCTTCCTGGCTGCAAATCATAAAATCACACAGGGCGCCAACCAAGAACCCTGCTCCTATAGCATCTCCTTGCATGACAGCAATCGCTGGGTATGGAAAGGACACGATGGCCTTAAATAACTTTTGCTCTACCGCTTCATTAAACTGTTTCCTTCCTCCACGTAAAAAACAACCCTCCATCCCGCTAATCGTCAATACCTTGATGGTGCTTTCTTGCCGAACTGTTTCTAGGGCTTGCAGTAGTTGCTCTATCAGCTCTTTTGAAAGCTCATTATTACTTGCTGTTGCGGCTATTTGAATCGTAAATATTCCGTCCCCATAATCATATAAGCTCACCGAAGAGGGCGTAGATAATGTGCTCTTACTGTGAGAAGGTTCAATTGGCACATTTGAAAGCGTAACAAAAGATTTGCTTAACACACGCTCTTCCAACTTCTCTGACTGGAATGCATTGGACGCAACTAACGAAATACCTGTTGGTTTTTTTAATTCTTCTTTCTTGAACGTTTGTACCTGAGGCGTACTAAATGAGATTTTTTCGGATGTAATTGTAGAAAGGGAGATTTTTCTAGGCGCAAAAGTAGTAACTGCAGATGTTTCATGATCAGATACTTGTTCAATTACATTTATCGATTCATGTTGATAGCTAATACCTCTCATTTGGACACAGACATTCCCTTGTTGATCACACAAATCAACATCAAGTTTAGTGATTTTATCTCCTGCCTGATGATCGTTAGAGTAACGCGCCCATGCGTACATATCTTTGGGGCAGGCCGATATTATACAGATCGATTCTAGAGCAAAGGGGCGTGATGTCTGATTGGAATATTTCGTTAAATCGACAATTAAACTAATAGAAGCTTGAAAGGCACTTTCCATTATGCTCGGATGGAGAACATAACCATCCATATTGCTTTCTGAAATACTTGGTAAACGCAACTCGGCTAATAATTGATCATCCCCTTTATATATGACAGTAATTCCTTGATAGGTATGTCCATACTGTATACCCAAGTCCGTAAGAATACCATTGTATAGACTGCTTGAATCCAACTTGTCTTTCTGCATTTGAGTTTTGAGTTGTGCTATCTCAAGTCTAACAGAAACTGGTTGATGATTAAAAATAGCTTGTCCCTGACAATGAATGATCTCCTCTCCATTATCCTGGCTATAAATTTCAAAGTCTAATTGATCAATACCTTTTGCAATTACGGCTATTGTAACTTGCTTATTTCCTGTAACAAAAATTGGCTTACCCCATACGATATTATGTAACTCCAAAATGCTTTCTTGTGTAAGAGGCATGGCTTTCTCCATTGCAACTCGAGCCATTTCAAAATATGCTACTACAGGAAGTATTTTTTGTTTAAGGCCATCACCTATTCTTACATGGTAATCTTTAATAAAAAATTCTTCACCACTAAAAGTAGAGTTGTAACTTTGCTGCAGGAGATCTGATGTATTTGTATGCAGCAAGGGGTGGAGTACGGTGGTTGCTTTTCCTGTTACGACAAACTGATCCTTCATTGTTGCATCGACCCAATATCGCTCTTTAGCAAAGGGGTATAGAGGCAGACTTATACGTCCGGGTTTCTCTTCTCCATAAAGTTTATTCCAATCAAGTTGTAAACCTTTGACCCACCAATCCAATAACCTCGATAACTTCTTTTGATCTATCCATTTATTAACTGTTTCTTGTAAATCGGCATCCGCATTAAACTGAGACACAGTATCCTTATTAGGTTTCACTTGTCCCCGATAAACATTTTCTATATCTTGTTCACCATTGATATATAATTGAAGTTTTTCAACCAACTGATCAACTGAATTTACTATGAATCCCAACCTCTCCTCCATTGCATCCCTACCCACTTGCAGAGTGTAAGCCAAAGCAGATACATCTATTGTTTTTTGTGATGCTACTTGCTCTCCTGTCTGGGTTGCACGAATAAAATTGAAAAGATCGCATACCTTTTGTTGCAACTGTTCAGCAGTTCGCGCCGACAAAGGAATCATTACTTTTACGTTTGTTGTATTGACCGCAGTAAAATATCTTACCGGCTGTATATATTCTTGGACTATAATGTGAGCATTTGCCCCTCCTGCCCCAAACGAGGATATTCCAGCTATACGCGGTATCTCTTGAATAATTCCATTTATTTTCTGTGACGGGCGCTGCCACTTTGCTAAACTTTTTTGATGTACAAATGGAGTCTGACTGAAATCGATTTCAGGATTCTCTACATCAGCATGAATAGAAGGAACGAGTTGTTCATGTTTTAATTGTAACAATACTTTAGTTAATCCAGCAATACCGGATGCCGATTCACAATGCCCTATATTTGATTTTAACGATCCTATAGAACAAAATTGCTTTTTATCGCTTGTCTCCTTAAAAGCACGAGCTAAAGCAGCAACTTCAATTGGATCTCCCAATGCAGTGCCTGTCCCGTGAGCCTCAACATAACTTATTTGTTCAGCCACAAGATTAGCTCGTTTTAAAGCTTTGGCAATTACGGCAGATTGAGCTTTAGGATTAGGAACAGTATAGCCATTCGTTTTCCCGCCTGCATTAACAGCACTCCCTTTAATGATGCCATAAATATGATCACCGTCTTGTTCTGCTTGCTTCAAAGGTTTCAAAACAACAGCACCAACACCTTCTGCATCAATAAAACCATCAGCCGCATTTCCAAAGGCTTTACACTGATTGCCTGGAGACAGCATAGTCATTGCTGTCAACTCTAAATAATGAACTGGGTCAATGATTAAATTGACTCCACCTGCAATAGCACATTCACTCAATCCGCTATAGATGCTATCTAATGCTAAGTGTATTGCCGTTAATGATGAAGAACAGGCAGTGTCTACTGCCATTGAAGGACCTTGAAAATTAAAAAGATATGAAACTCTATTGGCAACTGAATAATGAAGTGGTTGTGAAGTATATCTGGCATTCATCACACCAGCAAATACACCAATCTTTTCAATACTGCCCAACGTCGCTGGTGTATATCCAGCATCCTCTATCGCATGGTAACAAGACTCCAAAAACAATCGTTCTTGAGGATCCATACGCTCAGCCTCTTTAGGAGCAATTTTAAAAAACAATGGATCGAATTTATCAATATCTTTTAAAAAGCCTCCCCACTTAGTATACATTTTCCCCAACTTCCCCTTCTCCTCATCAAAATATTCTTCCCAATTCCAACGATTTTTTGGAATTTCTGTAATACAATTAGTCCCTTTCGATAAATTTATCCAAAACTCGCTTAAGTTATTTGATTGTGGGTATCTTCCGCTTAAACCAATAATTGCAACATCAATGACATGTGGATTGGCAACAGTATTGGTAACAGACATCACTTGGAAAGATGCCTGATTACTTTTTCTTGAAACTCGGGAAAATCTTTTATCTTGCGAAACCTCTTGCTCTTTTAAAACAATATTATTATTAACAACTGGCGATATTTGTTTTGACTCATCAGTCGTTGTTGTGCTTGACAGTAAAGCCATTAAAGCCTCTTTTTTGTTTTCTATAAAATACTTTACTAGCCCTTCAATAGTTCGCTCTTCAAAAAATAATGTACTTGTAATATCAGGAAATACCTTACGAAACTGATTAGTGAGTTGAACAACTAAGATGGAATCCAAACCATATTTTTCAAATGGTTGATTTGGTTCAATCTGCTGAGGGTTCATCTTTAGAGTTTTCGCAACTAATTCCTGAAAAAAGGAGATGCTCTTATCGCGCAGTGATTCTCCCGTATCGACAGAACTTTTTATGGTCTTTACTGGTTTCACCACTTCAGGAATAGCAACTTTTTTATCTGAAATTATTTTCGATTGTTTAGAATATCTTTGTCTAATTAATCCATCACTACTTGCAGCAACAACCTGATGTCCAAGTCGATGAACTTTTTCTGCAGGAAAAAAGACCGATTCAAATCCTACTTCTTCCATGACTTCTTTCCATTTCTGGGGAGTCAACCCAGGACTTCCAGGCAACCGCAATGCTGTATCCTCATACAACCACCATCCCTCCAGTAAACCAAAGGTCAAATGGGTAAACAATGTCCAAGTGCTCATTTCATTTATCAATAAAACACCTTGGTTTTTTAGCACCGCTTTGGAATTGCGTAAAGTTTCTCTAATGTTAGGTGTAGCATGTAATACATTGGTAGCTATAATAAAGTCGTATTTATCAGCTACTATCGATTGTGACACTAAAGGTTTTGATACATCAAAAATTGCCGTGGTCAAGGCAGGGAATTCTGGTTGATAATGTTCTTCCGCGTGCATTAAAAATGCTTTGGATAAATCAGTGTAGCAATATTCAGCAATGGTATCGCCAAATCCTTTTAACATTGGTAATATTTTTGCAGTAGTACCACCTGTTCCTGCACCAATTTCTAAAAGACGGATTTTGCAACCGTTATCTGCCTGCAAACGTTCTTCAATGCAAGCTTTTAATGTTTCGCCCAGTACTCCATTGAGGTAATCAGCTTGTACATTTCCTTTGTAAATGCCTTCTACCAATTCCATTGAAGAATTAGGGAACATGAAATCAGTTGCGGGTTGTTTACCGCTTAAAATTGTGGGTAGTGATTTTAAACATACATCCAATAAATTAATTTGTGCAATTAAATTGGAGTTTGTTGCCCATTCTGATTTTTTATTTTTCCACTCAGACCACAAATCATCAAGTGTGCGAAGATCGGGCTTTAAAGTCAATTCATGACTAAGCAACTTTTGGTCTTGTAAATATTGTATACTGCTATTAAGCCATCGTTCAAAAAAAGACGCAGGTTGTTTGTCCAATAACAATTGGGTGAATTTAGAAACTCCATTACTAAAAAGACCTAAAGATCTTAAAGTAGATGCAAGAATTTGCGCCGCTAAAGCATCCATTTCTGCAGGAGGTTGAACTGTTTCCAGAATAGCGATTTGTTTGTCGGAACTTTGGTTGCTAAGTTTCTTTTGTACTTTCGATAGCATAGTTATTGCCTTAATATTAGTCATCGTGATGCCTTCTGTACATTAGGATAATAAGTAATTGCTTCTGTAACCTTGAGATCTTCAAGGGCCTGAGTATTAATGGTCTTGAGTATAACCATTTGATTAATATCTGTACCTATAAATGATTGCAAAGCAGCCAAGCCTTCTTGTGGTTCAATTGAGCCAAAACCCATTTGTACCATACGCTTAATATAAAAGTCGTCGGCCACAACACCTACACTACCCCAATATCCCCAATTGACAATTTTTATAGGATAAGAATGATTCTGTTGTAGACTGTATGCAAAGCTGTCTTTGAAAGTACAACCTGCATTATAATTAGCCTGACCAGCTCCTTTGTGAAAGGACGATAATGAAGAGAAGAAGAGCATAAAATCCAAACCTAGTTTGCCAAAGACCCTATTCATATTTACACTTATATCAACTTTGGCAGATAAACTAACCCTGAATCTGGATTCTTCCATGTTCCTAAGGCTTTGATCTTGAAGTATTATTGCTGAATGCAAAACACCATTAATAGTTGGATAAGTTTTTAGAATTTTCCCTAATGCCTGCTCCAACGAATCCCATTTTGTTGCGTCTGCAGTAATAAATAAAGGAGGATCTCCAAGTTGACTAAGGGCTTTGATTTTATCTTCAATAGTAGCATTAGATTCCCGTTTGTCAATCCAGACAATTTTAGCCTGATACTGTTCAATCATAAACCGACTCCAGACCTCACCAAGACCACCAGCACCGCCAATAACTACATAAACGCCATTTTGTTTGTAAGCTGTATTTGTCTGAGGTAACGTTGTAATGCAAGCCAATTCCTGACAGAACCATTCTCCTTGACGGTAAGCAATGCCATTTCCATCTTTATCACATGGCATAGATAAACATTCATGAATTGCGACTGAAGACAATGAATCCACATCCAGTAATCGTAAATTCCATTGAGGATACTCTTTTGCCATACTGCCAAATAATCCAAATAATCCGGCATGTGTAGATTTAATATGATCAAACTTCTTCACCTTTTGTGTTTTGCAGGTAATGAATGTCCATTGTAATTCTTTATCTGCATATTCTAAATTCAATAAAGCCTTGAAAAGACGAAAAACAATCAGTATACCTTGTTCTTGTTTCTCAATAATCTGATCAAGATCATCCGCATTGTCATCATCCGACTTAGTAACATCGGGAGCCATCCAGAGCAATTGATCAAAAGAGAAGTTTTTTAGTTTAGATTGAATGTCCTCGATAGTTGGGTTAGAAGGTAGTTGCAAAAGTACCGTATTTGGATACGATTTTTGAACCCAACTCAATTGAGTTTGATTTCCACCCACCAATAAAATTTTGGTAGACCCAGAAAGAGTTATCTTTTCATGCATTTCAAGTTCCAGCGGATTCCAGACAGGAACAAGAGATTGAAAACCGGCCTTAAGTTCTAAGTTATTAGTCTGAAGTGGTATATTTCTGTGAGAAGCTCCAAGTTGTCCATCCAAAATTCTTGAAGAAAATCCACGAATCTGCACACATATAACTCCATTTTTATCAGAGAGATCAATATCCAATTTAATAATATTATCACCTGGTTTACTACCTGATGTGTAACGTACCCAGGCAAACATCTCTTTTGTACAGGCTGATATGATCCGCATGGAATCTAAAGCAAAAGGCATTGACGGTTTACTAGAAAGGTTGTTTAAATCTTCGATTAAACAAATTGAAGATTGTAAAGCACTGTCCATCAAGCTAGGATGTACAACGAAATTACGATGAGTACTTTCAACTGAATTTGGTAAAACCAATTCGGCCAATAACTCATTCTTTCCTTGGTAAACATATTTTATTCCCTGATGGGCTGAACCATACTGAAGACCAATCTTGGCAAAACAAGAATATAAATACGATGATTCGTACCTACTCTGTCCCATTTTTTTTCTGAGTTGTTCTATATCAAGTTTTGCAGGTGCTGGTGTTCCAATAAATACAGCCTGACCTTGACAATGAATTCTTTCTTGAAAATGACCCTCAGAATCGGTCTCTATACTATAAATCTCACAGTCTATCTGTTCATTATGATTTATTGTTTCAGTTGCAAACAAAGTAATAGTGACTTCTTTGTCTTTTGCAACCACAATCGGTTGCATCCAAACTACATTGTGTAACTCAAGGATGGATGATTCCTGCTTGGTAGGAGATGCTTTTTCTACGGCAGCCCGAATCATCTCTAAATAAGCAACACCTGGTAAAACCTTCTTTCCCTGTACCTGGTGATCTTTTAAGAAAAATTCATCACCATTGAAAATGGAACTATAACTCTGCCTACTTAGATCCGAAGTGTTACTGTGTAATAAAGGATGAAGCATCGCAAAAGTTGTAGTTGCTTTCTTATTTACAGGGGTATGCTCGCCCTCTGTATTTGTTGAATCAATCCAGTACCTTTCTTTAGCAAAAGGATATGTTGGCAAACTTATACGTTGGGATTTACTACCATCATAAAGTTTGCTCCAATCCAAATCTAAACCTTTAACCCAAAAATTCAGTAAGTTGGGGAGTTTTTTGCCAGCCATCCATTTATCAATCGTTTCCTGCAAATCGGCATCTGCACTAAATAGTGAAAGGGTATCATCTTTAACATCTATGTGTCCCTGATAAGTGTTTTCAATATAAGAATTACCATCAATAAAAGCCTGTAACTTTTCTACCAATTGATCTATGGAACTAACAATAAAGCCTAAACGTTCTTCCATCGCTTCTCTACCAACTTGTAGCGTATAGGCCATAGCAATCATATCGATATCTTTCTGAGATTGTCCTATTGACTGATTATTTCGCCTTGCTGTGTGAATAAAATCCAGTAAATCACGAACTATTTGTCGTAGTTGTTCTGGGGTTCTTGCTGATAGCGGGATAATAACATTTGTCTTTTGCTCAATAACAGCAGTATTTTTTTTAGTTTCTATAGTTGGCTGATATTCTTCAATGACTAAATGAGCATTCGTGCCGCTAAAACCAAAAGAACTAACACTTGCGCGCCGCAATGAGTTTGGGCTAGCGTCCCATGCTTTCTTTTCTTTATTAATATAGAAAGGAGAATTCTTAAAATTAAAATTTGAGTTCTCTTTTGTCACATTTAGAGAAGGCACCAAAGTACGATGTTGAATAGATAATAAAACTTTTTGTACACTAGCAATGCCTGATGCTGCGGCAGTGTGCCCAATGTTAGTTTTAACAGATGCAATGGCACAATAATTTTTTTTATCTGTTTTTTCTGCAAATACAGTGGAAAGTGCCTCTAGTTCAATGGGATCACCTAATTTCGTTCCAGTACCATGAGTTTCTATATAACTAATGGTCTCCGGGTGAATATCATATTTTGAATAAATTTCTCGTTCTAATTCGATTTGGCTTTTAACACTTGGTGCGGTGATACCATTCGTTTTACCATCTTGGTTTATGCCTGATCCTAAAATAACCCCATAAATTTTATCGTTATCTGCTTGTGCATCGCATAAACGCTTTAAAACTATTGCCCCTACTCCTTCTCCCATAACAATACCATCAGCAGAATCATCAAATGTTTTACACTGCCCTTTTTGAGAAAGCATTCTTGCTTGACACATTCCAATATGAGTTTCAGGACTTAGCCATAAACGAACTCCACCTGCTAGCGCCATATTAACTTCATTATTTACTAAAGCCCTACATGCCAAATGAATAGCTACTAACGAAGAAGAACATGCCGTATTGATGGAAAGTGCTGGACCTTTCAAATTTAGGAAATAAGATATCCTAGCTGCTGCTATAGCTGAATGATTACCAGTAATGTTTGTAGATACAGCGTTATTTTGGAAGAAATGCCAAGAATATTCACTGCTTTCCATTCCAAGATAAACACCACACTTAATATTATTTAAAGCTTTATTGGAATAACCCGCATCTTCAAATGCCTTATAACTTTCTTGTAAAAACAATCGTTGCTCTGGCTCCATATATATGGCTTCTTGAGGAGAAATTCTAAAAAATAACGGATCAAAATGCTCAACATCGTTCAACATTCCAAACCATTTACAATAAGTTTTACCTTCTTTGTTAGGGTCTGGATCATAATATTGGTTAATATCCCAACGGGATGGCGGGAATTCAACAATTGAATTTTTACCTTGAACCAAGTTGTCCCAATACTGCTGTAAATTATCAGCACCTGCATATTTCCCAGACATCCCGATAATGGCGATTTTTTCATTATCGTTTATCTGTTTACCGTTTAAAGGCGAATACCCATGCTGTATCGAACGACCACCACCATTCATTCTTGGAAGTTTTGGGCAAGAATACCCCGACAAGAAAGACTCATTAGATGAAGCAAAAGGTATTGATTCAGAGTATTTAATTTTTTCAGAAGAAGTATGTAATTTTTTAATTTCTGTTTCTAAAAATAAAGCCAATTCTTTAACATTCGGATAATCATAAACTATCACATTAGATATTGATGTGCCATATTTTTTATTAATTGCAACGACCAACTCAACGCCGAGAATTGAATTCAAACCCAAATCGACATATGCCTGATCTATTGCAAAATCAGAAGTTTTTATATGTAACACTTCGGATAGCATCATTTTTAGATGTTGCTGTAATTTCTCTTGAGAAAGATCCTCTGCTTTATTAATATATTTATAGGTTTCTTTTACATCTGTATTAGTTGAAGAGTCTGTTAACCATCCACCGTCTAGATGAGCCATAATTTTTTGAGGTATACCTTCAATAATTAAACTTTGGCTACATCGCAACTCTAAACTACGATAAAATGCCCGTATACCCGTTGCAGTATCCAAACTATGTATACCTATAGTTTGTTGTAACATCTCTTGAGTTGCTTTATCTACGCTCATTCCTCCCTCTTTCCATAAAGGCCAGTTTATCGAAAGGGTTTGACCTTGTCGCTCTCCAGCAACTACCAATTGATTGCGGTAGTGAGCAAACTGATCCATAAAGCCATTTGCAGTTGCATAGTCAGATTGCCCAAGATTACCCATCGCACTGACTATAGAAGAAAATAGGACTAAAAAGTCAAGTTCAACATTTTTGGTAGCCTGATCCAAATTGAAGGTACCAACAACTTTGGGTGTAAGTACCTGATTAAACTCCTCAGCCGTTTTTTTCAGAATAAAACTATCTGAAATCATACCAGCACAATGGATAATGCCATCCAGATGTTTATGTTCAGAGATTATCGCAGCAACAAATTTTTTGACTTGATCTAGATCTTCTATATTCAGTTGTCGATACTCAACAGAGTCTCTATGAGCAGATAATCCCTTTAAAATCGCTTTCTTACCATCTGTTAATTTTGATCGTCCGGTTAAGATAATTTTTGCCTTACTGGTTTGCTGAATAATTTCTTTACAAAATAAAATGCCTAACCCACCAAGTCCACCTGTAATCAGGTAGATACCTTGATCCTTAAAAATAATCCCATGTTTATCTTGGCTTGCTTCAACCTCTCTCCAACGTAAAACACTTCGTATGCCTTGTTCATATTTTATTACCGTATCCTTCGGTTTGTTTTGGTTATCGCACAATTGCTTCACCAATTCATCAATGGTTACACATGTATCTATGAGAATAATTTGACCTGTCAATTGAGGATTTTCTAAAGTAGCCGTTTTTAGTAATCCCGACAACCCGGCAAAAAGTTTTTCTTCTTGTTTGTTGGCAATGACTATTTGAACAAATTTTTTACCCTGATGCTTGTCTCTAAGTATTATTTGTATTTGCTCAAAGCAAGACAGAGCAACTTCGCTATAGCGTTCTGCAATGCTTTTCTGACGTGCTACTTGCAAAGATAAGCAACGGCTATGAGCAACCTTTTTCTCAATCTGCTTTGCATTAACATTTGGTAGATCACATAGAATAATGTGATATTGCACATATTCTAAATGTTCATCTTTAGTTGATGCTTTTATTGCACTGGATTCCCAAACTGGAGCAGAAAGTAGCGTATCAATTTTCTTGCCTTGATTCATCCTGAATTCCCTAAAAGAAAATCCCTGCATTTGAACACAAACATTCCCGTCCTGATCACAGAAAACAATATCTAACTTAATGAGGTTATTTTCTGGCTTACTCCCTTGTGAGTAACACACCAAGGCAAACATGTTTTTCGTGCATCTCGATAATATACATATAGATTCTAAGGCACAAGGCAAGAACAACGGATTGAAAATTTCGGTCAAATCTCCAATTAAACAAAAAGAGGCTTGCAAAGCACTGTCCATCAAACTGGGATGCAACAGATAATCATTAAGGCTCGCCTCAACAACCGTTGGTAAACATAGTTGTACAAGTAATTGTTCTTCTCCTTGATAAATCGCTGTTATTCCTTGATGAGCTAAACCATAATTAAATCCCATCTTGGTAAAGGTTGCATATGCAATGCTTGGGTCTAGTTTACCCCGTTGCATTTTTCCTTTAAGTTGATCTATATTAAGTTTATTGAATACTGTCTTACGAGTAAAAACGGCTTGACCTTGACAATGAACTTCTTCCTGTCCATTCTCTTTACTATAAACTTCATAGCCTATTTGATCACTATAACCTTCAGAATAATTTGTAAATAAAGCTATAGTGACTTGTTTACTTTCTGTCACAACTATGGGTTGCCCCCATACTATATTACGTAACTCTAAACTAGTCGATTCTTGTTGAAGAGGTATCGCTTTCTCTATCGCAACCCTTACCATTTCTAAATAAGCAACTTCTGGTAGAACTTTTTTCCCTTGTATTTGATGATCACTTAAGAAAAATTCCTTACCACTAAAAGTAGTGGTATAACTCTGTTGGTTTAAATCTGAAGTATTGTTATGTAGTAAAGGATGAAGTACTGGCGTTGTAAAATTTGCCGTTTCTAATTGCCCTATTTCAGGCCAATAACGCCCTTTTTCAAAAGAATAAGTGGGTAAACTAATGCGTTGGGGTTTAACTTCATTGTAAAGTCTGCTCCAATCCACATCTAGTCCATTGATCCATAATTCAGCTAATTTTTCCCATTTTTGTGAGTCAATCAAATTTTGGATTACTTCATCTGGATGTTCATTGGTATTAATTAGGTCTATGCTTTCGTT
The DNA here is from genome assembly GCA_013141385.1 of Bacteroidales bacterium. NCBI lineage: Bacteria > Pseudomonadati > Bacteroidota > Bacteroidia > Bacteroidales > Bacteroidales bacterium. The sequence goes on from JABFRB010000012.1 coordinate 54,446, forward strand.
CTTATTCTGTTTATGCGGTTGTATTATATTGTAAGATACATCTACTTTATTTTCTAGAAATAAGATTAAACTATTTTTTAATTCTGCAACCGATGAGACAATGAAAGCCACTCGATATTTCATGGCTTCACGACCCACTTGTAAGGTATAAGATAAATCTGAAATGTTTATATCTTCTCTAAGCGTTATAGATGTCGCAATAAAATCCGAAAATTTTTCGATAAGCCGCCGTAAACCTGATTGGGTTTTAGCAGAAAAGATAGCAATAACAGGATGAGCAGCGAGTTTTGTCAATGATTTTTTTTCAGTAACGTATTCCTCTAAAACAACAAATGCATTAGTACCACCTACTCCCAAACTGTTAACACCTGCTCTTCGTGGCTTTTCATTATCATCCCACTTTATTAATGCGTTATTAACAAAAAATGGTGTCTTTTCGAATTTAATTCTAGGGTTTGGCTTATTATAATGCAATGTTGGAGGGATTAATCCATAGTGAAGTGCAAGTATCGCCTTAATCAAACTTGTAATCCCTGATGCCGCTTCTAAATGTCCAACGTTAGATTTAACTGAACCCAAAGCACAATAGTTTTTCTTATCAGTTTGATTTTTAAAAACTGCAGATAAAGCCTTTACTTCTTCCGGATCTCCAACGAAAGTACCTGTTCCATGAGATTCTATAAATCCAATCGTACTTGCATCAACTTGAGCCTTTTTTAATGCATTATGAACACATCTAATTTGCCCTTTTGCGCTACTGGCTGCATAACTTAGTTTTTCCTTTCCATCATTTGTAACTGCAGAACCTTTGATAATAGCATAGATATGATCTCTATCTTTAATCGCATTCTCCAACTTCTTAATTAAAATAAGACCTAAACCACTTCCAAAAACGACTCCATCAGCATTTTCATCAAAAGGTCTCACATGTCCTGACTTAGAAAATATGTGACCTATTTTATATTCGTATCCTTGCACATGTGGAATACGAACAGTAACCCCGCCTGCTAATGCCATATCACATTCATCATTAAACAGACTTAAACAAGCTTGGTGAACTGCTACCAATGAAGTAGAACAAGCAGTTTGAATTGTCATGCTTGGTCCAGTGAGATTCAATTTATAAGATATATAGGTAGATAAATAATCCTTGTCGTTTCCCAAATGTGTTGGGCTGGCAGCAAGTTTTTCAAATTGATTATTTTTATTGACGAAATTTGAGTAATAACTATTTACAATTCCTCCTGAACCAGCAAAAACTCCGATATTTTGGGGATCTTTAGTTGCATAACCAGAATCTTCTAATGTATCCCAAGCACATTGAAGCAATAACCTCATCTGAGGATCCATCAACTCAGCTTCCACCGGTGCTATTTTAAAAAACGCTGGATCAAACTTATCAATATCTTCTAATATCGCAGCGGATTTCACATATGTGCTGTTATTTATATCTGATTCAGGAACTCCAACACTTCTTAATTCGTCATCTGAAAGTTGACAGATACTTTCCTTCCCCTGACAAATATTATCCCAAAACTTAAGAATATTATTAGCACCCGGAAATTTACCCGACATCCCAATAACGGCGATATCACTATATTTTGTATTCATATATTTTTTCTAACTACACGGTGAAGATTTGAAATATGCACATGAAAAGGCATCTACAAAACACAAAGGAAATTTATTAAGGTTGAGAGCGAAAGCATTAATTATTAAAATATCCTCTTTTAAACAAGAATAAGATATGACTTCAGCCCTGGATCAAAAGATCATTCATCATAAGGTTACACCTAAAACTTAGATTATCTCATATGACAATCCCTAATCACTCCTATCTAAAGTGAATTTGATGTAAGGTATTATCTTGAGCAAAACAAAAAATTTGACCAACGTGAGTTCTATATAAGAAGTCACATTAACAATATAATAAACAATTGTTTACAAATACAATATTTATGGGTGGAATGGTGGAAAATGGAATATTGGACAACAAGAGGTTAGATTTATACTTTCCAGTTTTCCATTATTCAAGTTTTCTATTGTTTCAAATAAAATATGACACATATGTTAATACATTGTTTGCTAAATCGAACCAAAGTTAATTATCTAAAAAGCAAACACTTCCTTTCGTTAGCATGACAAAACAATAATTTAAATTACACTAAAATCAATATACGATACCTATATCGAATTCACATTATTTAATATCAAATTGCTTGTCATTACACAATTGAAAACCCTCAATAAACAACCGTTTCCTATGAATTTCTTTAAAATAATATATCTTAATTCTATTCAAAAACTGAAGTTTCGTATAAAGCGGAAAGCATGCTAGATCATTATACTGCTAAAAGTTTCTTTGAGTTATTTAGCAGTTGTTTTCTCCAGATAGGTTGTATAAATCTCACAAAGATCTTTTAGAGTTCTAATATTAGTAATCGAAACATTTTCATCTTGGAAAGGATCGATACCAAATACATCTTCCAAATTGGCTATTAATTCAGCTACTCTTAAGGAAGTAAATCCTAAATCATCAACTATTGCCAAGTGGTCTTCTAAAACAGGTAGGTTAACGTTATTTTGCATAGCTATTTCTTTTATTACCTGCTCAATGCTATTTTTTACATTACTATTAGTCATTTTTGTTTTCGTATTATATTGTTAAACTGTTATTCCTCCATCCACAACAAGTGTATGGCCTGTAATAAAACTTGCTTCATCAGAAAATAAAAACTTCACCGCAGAAGATACATCTTCAACTGTACCCATTCTTCCTAATGGTGTATTTTTTTTAATTCGCGATTTTTGTTTGTCCGTTAAGACTGTGGTCATATCAGTTTCCATAAAGCCGGGTGCTAAAGAATTTACTCGAATACCCATAGATCCTAATTCTTTGGATAAACCTCTTGTAAGCCCGTCTAACGCAGCCTTTGTTGCACCATACACAGTAACACCTTTATAGCCACGAATTCCCACCACTGAAGATATATTAATGATGACTCCAAAACCAGCAACCATCATTTGCTTTGCACACATTTGAGTTAAAAGGATAGTTCCTTCAAGATTTACTTGCATTACCTTTGTAACATTACTTTTTTTCATCATCGTCAATAAACCTTCCGATGCCACACCTGCATTGTTGATTAAATAACCCACTCTTCCAAACCGCTTTTTAACAGTTTGAAGAAATTGAGATAATTGTGAAAAATTGGATACATCCACCGACTCCCAATAAATTTGATCCTTATACTCATTAATTACTTGTTGCAATTCATAAGTGCTTTTTCGACTAAATGTTGCCACACAATATCCCTCTGATAATAATGTCTGACATATTGCTAATCCCAAGCCTTTACTACCACCACTTACGACAACTACTTTCTTTTTTAATTTTTCCATTTGTACTCATTTTTTAGAAAAGTAAAATCTATAATAATTAATAACTACTCACTTACTATAATCATCTATTGATTATAATTAGGATTTGTTGCTTTAGAATTACGAATTTTTTTGAATCGAGATCCTACAAAATTGCTTTGATTTGTAACTGTTATCAATCTTGGGATTTTAAATTCAGGGAAGTAATTCTGACATTTCTCAATTACCCTTTTCTTAAAAATAGCGATTTCTTCATCCTTCTCCAAGACAAATTCTGCCCATACTATTTTTCCTGTTATCGGGTTATTTTTACCTCTAACAACCACATCTCTAACATTATCAATTGTAAGTAAGAAATTTTCTATCTCAGCAGGAAAAACTTTTTCACCAGCAACGTTAATAATTTCTGATTCCCTTCCCAGAATTCTATAATACTCACCATCCACCTCCACTCTGTCACCTGTATTATACCAACCATCTTTATCAAAAGGATTTTCAGCATTTAAATATCCCAGCATGGCCTGCCTACTTTTAATCCATAGTACATCGTTCTTGATCTTTATTTCCGAACCATTTCCTCCAATCTTCATCCAATTCGATTGAGAATCTTTCGACTTAGTAGAAAATACGCCCATCTCAGATAGCCCATATGTTTGTTTCAATTGTATGCAAGGAAATATTTCGCTTAAGTTTGTCAAAGTTGAATGTGGCATCATTTCAGAACCGTAAGCAATTAGTTTCAATGATGACAAGTTATAATTTTTATAGACATTTGACATTAGCAGCATATTAAGAAAAGAGGGAGTTGTAGGAAGTAATTCCACAGAATATTTTTCAATGCAGCGGCAAATATCCTCAACCTGTCTTGAGGGCGTTGTCACAATAGTTCCGCCACTTAAAATCACCAAAAATAAAGTGTCCAACCCTCCTATATGATCAAACTTTAAAAACAGCAGTGTTTTATAAGGTTTCCTTATCTTATCCCTATACTTCTCAATCATACGACTATAATCTAACAGAACAGCTTTACTTTTCCCTGTACTACCTGATGTATAAATTACAAAACCTGCTGTGCCATTAAAGAGCATAGATTGCATCAGGGGATGCATCTGTTTATTACTACTATTATAAGTCTGGCAATTTATAGTATTGACATTAATTTCTTCAGTATTGGTAATAGTAATTAACTTATTAGCAAAAGCGGTATCTAACCGTTCTTCAAATAAACTTTGATCATCCAGAGATAACGGAATTATTATACAAGCAGTTTCCAATAATGCCTGAACAAGAGCTACTACATCAATATGATAATCTGACACTAATCCCACACGATCCCCTGCTTTAATATCCCATTTCTGAAGTACTTGATGCCAGTCATCAATCTTTTGCAAAAACTCAGAATATGTAACAGAACCCGTTTCATTGACAGCAATTACTTGCTGATCAAAATGTCGAAAACGATCTCTTACCCAATTCATCATTTATAATCCTCCTTTTGATTATAGTCTTACCTAAACTTTAAAACTCAACTTGATTGTGAACACATTTGCGAAACATCATTATGCCTTAACTAAGGAATTGTTAACTTTCAAATTGAAATTTACATTATCATAATGATTAATAGGCTGAATTCAACTCACTAATGCAACTTTTTTTATAGTCTATAAGACAAAGATTTGGTTTATTGAAACGGGAATAACTTTCGGTAAATAATTGGTAGAAAGTTATTTTCCGTTTCAACAAATTATCATTATCATCATATGTTTTTGAATTTCATTGAAATAAAAAGTTGCGTTAATTACTTGAATTTAGGTAGTATGAAAACACTTTCGTTTACAAAACATTACTTTTTATTAATCCCCCATTCTTCTACAAAATCATACTTTACTTTTAGATATTTTTCTTTATTCAATTTTTCTGAAAACTCAGACATATACTTGTAGTTTTGCTCAGCACCAAAGAAATTGATTAACAAATCAAAAAATAATCCTCCCATCGAAACATCTTGATAATAGTCGATTTCAAATTCTCCATTCTCCAGAGGGGTATATTTCCACCAATTGTGCATATGCGATAAACGAATACGACCCTCATTTAGTGGAATTCTATTGGGATAAGCCATAACATCTGTACAGACTATTTTATTTTGCTTATCTATGGATATTTGAGATCTCATTATTATTTCACTGTTTGAGAACAGAGGAAGCATTTTATATTCATACATTACAGTATTGGCCATAGATTTTGTATTAAATGGATCGATAACTTTAAAAGCGACACAACCAGGAGCCCAATCAGTGAGGTCTTCTTCATAATGTTCATTTTCTATAAGCCCTGCTATGATTTGATTCATCGTACAATTCACACGAAAATTAGCCTTAAAATTCTTAACACGAGAACCGGGGAATTTTAAAGAGTAAATTTTCACCCCATTCCTATCAATATCTAATTTCCATTTATTTGAACCAGATAAGATCCATCCCCAGTAGAATAAGGTAATAATAATGATAAGAGATGATATGCCATATAATAAAAACCTTAGAACCTTTTTGATCCTATTTTTTTTTCGGGGTTTAGGTGTTGCGCTTGTAGTCTCCATTTTTTCCATCAGGTTTAGTAATTTAATTAATTATTTATATATCAGTTACACTGACCGTGCTTTAACCAATTTGTCTTTCCAAAAAATAATAATTAGAAAAGTATTAACATATGTTATTCATGAATCGCAACTTCTTTATTCAATTCCTCTATGAAATCATATTTTATATTTTGGTATTTTTCTTTATTTAGCAATTTTGGAAGTTGATCATGAAACATTGTATACAGTCCGTTAGCTCCAGCTAAATTCATTGGAAATTCAGGAAATAAACCACCCATACTAAAGTCTTGTAATAATTCCATTTCAACCTCACCGTTTTCATGAGGAGTAAATTTCCAACGATTATGCACCTCTTTTGCACGAACATAGCCTTCATTTAAGGGTATCTTGCTCGGAGCCGCAAAAACATCTACTACTACAACTTTACTTTCTTTGTCCTGAGTTACTTGTGTTGTAGTAATAAGTTCTCTGGGAGAGAAAGGGAAAATCATATCAAATTTCCATAGCACAGTCTCATAATGTGCCGTTGGATTCCATGGCTCTATAACCTTAACGTCAGTACAATTGGGAAACCATTCTTTGGCATTTTCAAGGCTATTATCCATTATAAACAATGCTACAAGGTGACTCAATGAGTATTTAACATTAACAGTAGCCCTAAATTTTTTAACACTAACACCTGGCGTTTTTAAAGAATATACTTTCACTCCATTTTTGTCTTTTTCCAATTTCCATTGATTAGATCCAGATGAAATCCAAATCAACTTCCATACGACTATTAAAACTATAAGAGACGATGTTCCAAACAATAAATACTTAAAAAATTTCTTAAGTTTAGTTTTTGAGTTTGCAGTTTCCATATTTCATTCTAGTTAAATAATTAATTTAGATTTTCATGTACATTCTCATTCAACCAATTAGACTTTAATTGATTTGGTGTTTTTAAAGGGAGGACGACAAGTGTTTAGCTAAATATTTTGCTAAACATATAAGTGTCAAAGTGGGAGATACTCTGTTTTTTTCTGGAATAATTGAACCATCACAAACGTAAAGGTTTTTATATTTTGTTTCCAAATTATTATCTAAATCCTCTTGTAACTTAATTACACCAGCCACTTGCCCTGCAGAAACAACGGAGCGTATAATATTCTTCGCTCCAGCATTTTTTAAAATTTTCGTAGCTCGTTCTTCTCCAATTTTTATTTTTTCTAATTCTGTCTTAGTCAATTCTTTGTAAAAATGACCATTTTCCAACATTTTCCCTGCTAGACTATCTTTCACTTTCACTCCCACACCAATACTACTAGTAAAGGAGTTGTAATGTTTAATCCTTAAAGTAGCAATTGTCAGCATTTTATAGAAAAATCGATTAAGGTTTCCATCTGCGATAGCAATATCATCCTGAAAATCAGAACTCATGCTTCCCAGAAAGGATTCTTTACCCTTCAACCCAGGAATAATACCCAACATGGCAAAACCAGGATCGCAATAAAATCCATCTTTCCCAATATCTTTTAATCCGCTATCCTTGAGTATTTTTGGAGAGGACAGCACCCCTGAAGCAAGAACAATCTTTGTTCCATAGGCCTGACAAACTTCAGATCCGATCATACCACTTTTAAGCTTGTACTCTACACCGATTGCCTTATTGTTCTCAATAATTATCTTATGAACTGTGGCTCGATTTATCAGTGTTGCTCCCTCGTTAACAGCATCCTCAACATAACTCTTAGCCCTCCATTTTGCCTCAAAGGAATAACTATTGGCACACTTAGATAAATCGATGAGCATTAAGTGTTTCTCCCAAGAATATCCCAGTTCTATGGCACTTTCTTTCAACTTTATCGACTGTGCTCCTAGAAACTCATCTGGCAATTGAACAAGAGGTAGTTCATTTTTAGCTTCTTCAAGTGCTTTCGAAAGATCGATACCAAATGATGTATAAGTATCTAAAGGTGGTAATTCAGCAACGGCAAAATAAATACCTGTGGAACCCCCGGTCGTAATTGCCCTCATCGTTTGTAATTTCCCGCCAACAGAAACTCGATTGGAAATAGTTGCAAGCGTCAAAAAATCTTCTTTGAGCGGAACATTACTCCCTCGTTCAAGAATCAACACTTTTTTCTTTTTTCTACTTAACTCTCTAGCAATGGTTGCTCCACAAGTTCCTGAACCAACAACAATTACATCGTATTCATTTTTTTTTGATGTGTTTTTCATATCTTTCAAATATTTTTCATAATTGAACAAAAAAGACAACTTTCACTATTTTACGATAGACACTATACTGACTATGGTGCTAAATTTCACCAATCAATGATTATTTTATAAAGTCTAATGTATTATTAATTAAAACTGATATTGAATTTTAAATGCAACTTGTTTTTGATCGCGATAATTCCAAAACATGCTCTTATTGTCATCAGTGAGAGGAATGATTGTATCAAAAAATAAAGAAAAATGATCATTCAATTTATAGGAAGTTGACAAATAATTAAAAAAAGCATTGTATGGACCCGTGCACATTGTTATCCAATATATAGCTAAATTATCATTTAATAATTGCTTGCTCATTATCAGCACAAGCATATAAGTATTTTTTTTTATCTGAATCTCACGGTTCCAATCATTTACATGATAGTTTGCCGCTTCCAAACTTAAGGTAAAAGTACTACTAGGATTGTATTCAAATCCAAGTGACGCATCAACATTATTCCTTTTCACAATTTGAAAAGCTGAATTGTTATAAGCTTTTTTAGACTTCAATGCAACTTCACCCTTCATAAGGAAATTTCCTATAGCATAATTAAAAGTAACTCCACCTATATAATAACGTATCTTGCTTTTAGAAATCAGGCTAGGGTTATCCATGCTATATGCGTATTCATTATCAATTAAACTGGCGGACATAATACTAATATCACTTCTTCCAAAGGTCTTCTTCCATCTCATTCCATATTCAAAATTATTTTTATTCTGTGCTTTATCCCGATATTCCACTGCGTCATTAAAAGAATCAAAATAATAATAATCCCCCTTTAAGGGATGCTTACTGAAAGAAGGATAAGGGTTGAAAAAAAAATTAAAGTCTCCAAATGGTAAATACTGATCGATAGTTAGCATCGGCTGACCTATTCTCATTGTTTCAGGTGAAATAATAAGTGGTTCTCGATAATCCATGGGTGTTAGTACATCTGTAACTGCGGCTAAATCAGATTCACCCCAAACAGGTACCTGAATTCCTGCCTTAATACTTGTTTTTCCAAAACTAGTTTGCAGGTACGCTTCCCTCATTTTTATGTCAAAAGCCTCATTAGTTACAAGATGTTTATCATTAACCCAAAGTAATGCCTCTCGGGAACGGTGATCATTTTTCCAAAAAATTGCTAACCTAGAATCAAATTTCAGGAAAACATTATCGAGATAGAATTTCGAATATTCCAATTGAATCGAAGATCTATTATTTTTTACTCCATCAGGACTTGTAGCTTTATAAGCCACTTCGTGCTTTAACGTTACACGCATAGGATCGAAAACATTCGACACCCAAAAAGAAGGAACAGAATCTTTCTCATCAAACTTTTCTCTTGATGGCTTTTCACCAAACCCAAAATCATTTTCATAAGGAGTCTGAGAAATTTTTGTCGTATCGATTTCTCTAGAAATCACAATTACTGCAGTATCAGCCTCATTAGGAGTTTGGTTGGCTTTTGCAATAAAAAGAAATCCAAATGAAATAATGAAAATAATATAAAGTACTCTTCTCACAGTTACAGTTGTCTTAAAAATTCAATATGAATACTTTCTATTTCAAATATGCCCTGATTTCTTTCAGATTTCTTTCCCTATAAGCAAAGTCGGTAAGACTTCTTTGGGTTAAAAACTCATCGGGTATCTTCATATTATATGCAACTGCCACCATTTCCATAATGGAAACCCTATGAGTGAAAAGGTTGTTCATTGTTATTTTTCTTGCAAGCCACACATTATCAATTTGCTCAATATCATCAAAAGTTTCCTGTTTATAGAGATTTCTATTGCGATCATATAGATTCTCTTTTATAATTATGAATCTCTCTTTATCCACCCAAGATACTATTTTACCGTATTTTGTTTTTAGTGCCTTTTCTTGAGTAGGAATTGATTCTATGATCCAAACCGAACGATTATTATAAATAGTTTCTTCAAGAATTTTGTAGGTAAAATCTTTGATTTTTCTATGCTGAGTATCTTCAATAGAAAACTCCGATCCAAAAAAGCTCCCGCTCTCATCACTACCCTCACTACTTGATATCATGCGCTTTACTTTACCAAATGATGGCAAGTATAACCATGTATCGTTATCTTTATTTGAAGCATCGTATTCATATGTTAGCATACCTATTCCCTTATCACTAATCGGCTCAAGCATGTTAGCAAGGGATCGGGAATCTCTTTTGTTTTCACCATAATCCTTACTGACATATTCCAATATTTTAATTCTCGGTTCTCCTGAAAAACGCATTTCCCTCTCTTTGATAATATATTTGCCTATGGACAATTTTATCTTGGCAATTGACGAATTAGAAGACTCGTAAAATACTTTATCACATTTTATTACTATATCCAAAGCCGATTGAGCTAAGATTAAAGATGGCAGCATAAAAAACAATGCTGGCAAAACCATCAAAATAGCACTTTTAAAATGTTTCATATTCTCTACTTTAGGTTAGAATTTATTGTTGTGATACTTTTTTCTTATCTTTTTTTTGAAAATCTAATTTAAAAATCAATATTAATGTTGGTAATAAAATTAGATCATTCAATGTGCCAGCAAAAACAGCCAGAAAACCGAAAGTTCCAACTGTCGATGTTCCTGCACCTGATGCAAAAGCCAACACTCCGAAACCAAGTCCTAAAATCAATCCTGTAAAAATGACTGCTTGTCCAGTTTCTTTCATAGTATGAGCCAATGCTCTCTTAATATTTCCGTCAACAATAACCTCAGCCCGGTATTGACCAATGAAGTGAACTGTATCATCTATGGCAATCCCTATAATTATAGGTGCTAACATCATGGTAAAAAAATCCAAAGGTATATTTAATAATCCCATTAAGCCAAATGCCAACATAGACGGAATCAAGTTAGGTAAGAGAGCAATTACACCTGCCTTTAATGAACCAAAAACTATTAATAAAATAATACTAATAATAAATAGAGCAAATACGAAAGCTTGTATTTCAGAATAGACGATATAATCGCCAGCTTCCATTATCAAGGCCAACATACCAGTTCTGGTAATCTTGGCATCCGGATATTTCTGTTTTATTGTATTAATAGCATCCTCAATATCCTTTTGCATATATTTAAAGACTTCCGAATATTCATACGAACCAGTATTGTGAAGAAATACACTAATATGAGCTTTTCTGTAATCATCAGAAACCATTTTTCTTCTGTCTTCTGGATTCGCATTATCAAACATAAAAAGGGTTTGAGACAACACTTCTTGATCATCAGGAATTACATACATCTCTTTCTTTCCCTCATTCAATGCTTGATAGGCCGTCTTAACAACATCCACCAGCGATGAAGTGCGCACAACTAAATCGGAACTTTTTTGGATTTTTTGCTGCAAATGATCCATTACTTGCAGAACCATAGGATCTTTAAAAGCATCTTCCTTTCCTAAATCCAAAAGTATCTCCCAATTTTGGGTTCCCATCATGTTCTTGTCTACAACTTTAAAGTCGTTTACAACTTTACTATTCTTTGGGTATGCGCTAAGGCTATTAGTATCCACCTTAATTTTAGATGCCCCATAAACACATATTATGAAAAATACCAAAAAGGGTAACAAAATAGTAATTGGTCTTCCTTGTACAAATGGAGGTATCTTATCTAATTTTTTCTGTAAAAAACGAGAAAAATTAGGAACAACTTTGCCAATAAATATTTTAATACGATTACTCTGAACTTTTTCGACTTTCACTGGAGGCCATAGATCAAGCAGAAGAGGAAGCAGAAACATGGTTAAAAGGTATGCTAGGGCGACACCACCCGCTGACATAATGGCAAAATTTTGGATAGGTACAATAGGTGTTATGTTTAAAGCAACAATACCTACAATAGTGGTAACTGCAGTGAGAAGACATGCTATTCCTGTTTTTTTATACACTACCCGTAGCGCAGTTTTATGATCATGTTCTTCATTTCGGAAAAATAGATAACCTGACATTATGTGAACAGAGTCAGCCATTCCAACTGTTAGAAGCAACATCAATGTTAGTATGAGAAAACCTGTAAGGGGCAAGCCAAGCCAACCAGCAAAACCAAGCGTCCAAATAGATGTAATAATAACTATCGACATCGACCAGAGTATGGGGCTAGGTGAACGGAATAAAAACCATAATAACACCATCATTATTAACACTCCCGCAAGGTAAAGCGATCCCATTTCTTGCAAATTTGCAAGGTCTGCCTCAGAGGTTGCAGTACGCCCAACGGGGTAATATTCTAAGTGACTTGTATATTCAGGTTTTTTCAAAATCTTATTGATTTCAACCATTACGGCAAAATAATCTTTTAAATCAGTTGATTTAAATTTAATTCTTCCTTTTGTTTCCTCAATCGCAGTTCCACTTTTAGCGTTATCCATCGTCAAATCACTATCGGATACTAATTTATTTGCAGCAGGCAATTCAGAATCCACGGGGATAGCACCAAAATCTGTTTCAATTAAAATTCCTCCATACGTCATATCCTTTGAAAAATAGAAAAGAGGAAAACTTTTTTGTGACTCTGCGGTCATACGGATTGAGTCAAGTCCTCCCTGGGTGGTTGGAATAGTTGAACCTACTAAATGTCTGGATATCAACACATCTCCATCTGCCGACAAAACAGGGGCGTTAATAAGAGATTTGACTTTTACAATATGCCTTAGAGGAGACTCCTCTCCCTCCTTCAATTTTGATATTTTATCTGTAATATCATCACTGATTTTCTTTACTATTTCTAAAGATTTGGCAGAAAAAACATTACCATCTTTAGGCTTATATACAACAAAGAGATGATCTTCACTCCCAAATTCGGCATGAAAATCGTCAAAAGCAATTAAGGCAGGATCATCTTGTTGAAACCAACCCTCAATTGTCATATCAAATTTGAGTTTACCAATGCCAACAATGCAAAGCACCGTTATTAATAGAAATATCAGCCAAGCTATTATCTTCATTTTCCGAAGCTGATCTGGCAAATTCGCAAAATATTGCGATAAGTCGAACGAAAATCTTTTCATAATTTTTTTATTTTTTATCTTTTAATAAATTCTCCCTTATCAAATTACTAATTATTGGTACTATTTCTTGTAAAGCATTATTTTTTACCATTGAAAAATGATTCGATTTAATTTTATGGATTAGTACCGGTTTAAGTAGTAACTGATTCCAACCATAATCTTCGGACAACTCAGGGAAGAGTGCATCTATGCCTCGGAAAAGATGAACATCAATCTTTTTTGATAATTTTAATGGTCTGTAATTCAGTAAGCAATTATTATTTGTAATAGAAATGTTATAACTATTAATAGTTTGCCTTTTAGACAAAGTAAACCCATGCTCTACCATTGTATTATAAAGATATTCAGCACGTTCGCTTTCAGGCACTTGTTTTAATTGTTCAACACTGAAAATATCTGGCCCCGAAGGACTTATAAGATTATTTGTAACCTGAACTATCCCCTCCAACACGTCTTTATGAAGTAATTGGTACGAACAAATACATTCCAAGAATATAAGGGATGCTATTTTTTCATTATTTTCTAGTAAAATCCTAGCCATTTCATATGCAACAGAACCACCATAAGAATATGCAACGAATGTATACGGACCTCTTGGTTGTATCGATTTCATAGCATTTATATTAATCATGGCTATTTTCTCAATACTATCTGGAGGTGGGGTTTTTCCATCGCAAGCAATAGATTGCAAGCCATAAAAAGGTTGCTCGCTACCCAAGACATGACTCAATACCTGCAAAATTAACGCATTGCCATCAAGTCCTGGTAAACCAAAAATAGGAGGATTATTTCCTCTTGTCTGCATAGCAACCAAAACATCGGAAGGCTTAGTCAATTCAACTACATTCACATCTTGTAACTGGGATGCATATGGTGGGGTAAGTTGATTAGAGTCTTTTTTTGTTTTAACTACTGAATTTTTTGATAAGATATCATTTTGCAAAACCTCTCCATTTTTTAATTCCTTTTTTTCTTTAGAGGTTTTAGAATGATTTAATGCAGATGGTATTAATTGCCCTGTTATTGTAGAATCAGTTCCAAAATGATCTTTTACAAATGGGTATGTAGGTAGCGAAACACGCTTTGGTTTATCACTATCATAGAGTTTATTCCAATCAAAATTGAGACCTTTAACCCATAAATCCATCAGTTTTACATGTTTATCACTTACAATCAACTTATCAATAATTGAATCTTTTATATCGTCGTCATGAATTAAAATACTCAAACCTTCGCGTTCTTGTTTTACGTTTCCTTGAATAGTATCCTGAATAAATTTTTCTCCATTTACATACGCTTGAAGTTTTTCAACCAGTTGATCAACAGAACTAACTAAAATACCTAACCGTTCATCCATTGCTTCTCTACCAATTTGCAAAGTATACGCAATGGTTTTTAAATCCATTATTTTAGACGGTTTGGATAGGTCTTTAACAAATGTATTAATAAAATCTAATAGATCATGTGCCTTTTGATGAAGCTGTCCCTGTGTCCTTGCAGACAAAGGAATAATAACACTTGCATTCTTATTAGGTTGATTATTAATTTGTTCTGTTTTTTCAGAATGCATAAATTCTTCTATTACGACATGAGCATTGGTTCCACTACATCCAAAAGCACTTACTCCCCCCATATATGGTTGATTATTTTCTCTTTTCCATTCCCGTGTCGTTCCATTTATATAAAATGGACTATCTTTCCATTCTGGATAATCGCCTTTATCTAAACTAGAAGTACTGCTTGGAATTTTATGATATTGCATTCCTTTTAACAAACTAACCACACTGACTAGTCCTGAAGCTGCCATAGTGTGCCCAAAACTAGCACTACAATTTGTGATAGCACACCAAGCACCTTGATTAGTGGCAGAATGTTGGTTATTCTGAAAATTTCTGAAAACTTTATTTAAAGCACTAAACTCTACAGAATCTGTAAGTTTTTCCCCTGAAGCATGTGTTACAATTTGAGTAATATTCCTAACATCAATATTGTAATTTGCATATATACTCTCAATTAAATCAATGTGTTGTTGATCATTACCATTAATTTCGTCATCAAAATTTATACCGCTGGCTTTAATTGTACCATAGATATTATCACCATCTGCGATAGCCACTGATAAGGGTTTTAACATTAAAACGACAACGGCTTCTCCAATTGCTATACCGCTAGTTTTATCACCATGTTTATCTCTGGGGTTTGCATACGATTGATTCATGATATAATAACTCGTAGGGCTCAAACACAAAGCAACACCTGCAACTAATGCAGCATTACAATCACCTTGTTGTATACCCATAACAGCCTGATGAAGCGCAACAAGTCCTGATGAACAAGCAGTATTGATTGCTATATTTGGACCATGTATCCCGAGGTACGAGGAAAGTCGTGAAGATATTTTGGCATTACCTCCGGCTATCAAACTTTGTTCGCCTACAGACATGCCATAATGACTTTCTTCCATACCAACATAAGCACCGATTTTTGTCTTTCTTAGAGATAATGGATCTATTCCAGCATCTTCGATAGCATGATAAACTTCCATTAACAATAATCTTTCGCAAGGAGCCATAATTTCTGCTTCTTGATGTGAGATATTAAAAAACAATGGATCAAACTCATTCATACCATCAATAAAACCGCCCTTATTCATGCTAATCTGACTACTATCAGCACCAAGTTCATGCCAATCCAAACGCGAAGTAGGTGTTTCTATAATCCCGCTTTCGCCGCTTGAAAGTAATGTCCACAATTTTTCAGGGGTATCCGCTTTGGGAAAGCGCCCTGATATACCTATAATTGCAATTGGTTCATGCTTACCATGAGCTAGAGAAAATCGACTTTGTTCGATAAATGGCTTTCTCTGCAAAAGATGTTGTTTCTTTACAAAAGTTGTTATTGTTGAATCAGATGCGATAGCATCATTTTTTTCTAGAATATCACTCTGGGGTCTATGATAAAAACTCTGTAAAAGTAAATGATAATCCTGAACAAGGTAATCGCTTAACTGATTAATGGTTTGGTAATTGAAAAATAATGCAGGAGTGACTTGTATAGAGAAATGATCTGTCAACTGTTTGGCACATACGCCTAAACTAATTGAGTCAAATCCGTAATCAATTAAACTATTATTTATATCTATTTTATCCTGAGGTATTTCCAAAGTTTTAGAAATAAAATACTTTAAATCGAAAACGACACTATCTTTTATAGAAAGATCTCGATACTCCAATTTCCATCCTTTACCAGCAAAGGATGGTAATGTTTGCTCATTTGCTTGATCGGTCAACAATATCTGTCGCATTTTTACCAAATCGCCTTCCATGATAAAGGCTTGATCGTATTGTAATTTCAGGCTATTATAAAATGCTTGTATACCTGTTGATGTTTGCATAGGCTGCATGCCCATTGCCTGCTGCATCATATCTTTAGTTGCCTGATCTATACTCATCCCACCGTCTTGCCATAAAGGCCAATTAATAGATAAAGTTTTCCCTTTTCTGAGTTTTTTATTTACTAATTTGTTTCGATAAGCAGCAAATTGATCCATAAAACCATTAGCTACTGCATAATCTGCTTGACCTAAATTACCCATAACCCCAACTATAGAAGAAAACAGCACCATGAAATCCAACTCAATGTCTTGACTGGCTTGATCCAAGTTGAAAGTACCTGTGACTTTAGGCATGATTACTCGGCTGAATTCCGAAACTGTTTTTTTCAAGATAAAGTTATCTAAAATCAGACCTGCACAGTGAATTATACCGTTTAGTTGTTTGTAATCGTTTTTAATTTTAGAAATAACCTGATTAACTTGTTCCAAATTAGTAATATCAAGTTGTTGATAGATAATTTGACCCCTTTCCGCAGGCAATTCATTTAAAATAGCCTGTTTTTTTGCACTCAATTCTGAACGACCTGTTAAAATAATCTTAACTTTTGAGGTTTGTTTAAGAATTTCTTTAGCAAATAACAGACCCAAACTACCAAGTCCTCCAGTAATCAAATAGACACCCTGATCCTTGAATGCAATAGTAGTTTTTTCTTGACTATTTTGTATTTCTTGCCAACTTAAAGTGTAGCGAGTATTCTGGTCATATTTAATAACTATGTCTTGAGGTCTTGTCTGATCATATTTTAGTTGCCTTGCTAAATCATCTGCCTGTATTTGCGAATCCGTGAAAATAATCTGACCTTTTAACTGAGGATTTTCCAAAGTTGCAGTTTTAAGCAGTCCAGACAGACCAATAAAAAGTGTTTCTTCTTGATTACGACTACCAATAACAATTTGTATAAATATCTTGCCTTTGAGTTTACATATAGATTGTAAATTTTCAAAACATGTTAAGGCCACTTTGCTGTATTGTTCATCTATATTCCCTTGTTGTGTTTGTAATTGTACACAATGGCTTTGATGAATTAAAGTTTCAAGTTGGCTTGCTTCAACATGTGGCAGTCCATGTAAAATAATATGCTGTTCTGCATATTTTATTTGGTTAGCACCAGATGGTTCTGTTGTTTCACTTGCTTTCCACATAGGAACAGCAAGAAGAGTTTCTGTTTTCTTATCGTGTTTTTGAGTAGTAGCATCATCAACCTTCATTGTCTGGAATGACAATCCTCTCATTTGTACACATACACTTCCCTCACGATCGCAAAGATCAATATCTAGTTTAGCATCTGCATCTTTCGGATAGTTCCCCTCTGAGTGGCGCACCCATGCATACATTTCTTCTGTGCTAGCTGATATTATGCGTATTAATTCTACAGTAAAAGGAAATGATGGCTTGATTTGATTTTGAGTTAAATTTCCTGTTAAACTAAAAGAGGCTTGAAAAGCACCATCCATAATACTTGGGTGCAATAGAAAGTCATTTTTGCTCACCTCGATAACCTTTGGTAAATTAAAATATGCCAGCAATTGCTTCTCTCCTTGGTAAACGGAAGTTACTCCCTGATAAGCCGGACCATAATCAATACCAATTTTGGTAAAGATCGGATACAATTCGCTTGCTTCTAGTCTGGCCTTACCCATTTGACTTTTAAGATGTTCTATGTTCAACTTTGAGGGTACGGGTTGAGCACTAAAAATAGCATTTCCTTGACAATGAACAATATCTTCTTCTTTCCCTTTGCTATAAATTTCATATTCTACCCAATTATTATCTTTTGCAAACAATGCAATATTAATTTGTTTAACATCAGTAAGAGCAAAAGACTGTCCGCAAACAACATTCTGCAGTTCTAGAATACCTAATTTCTTTTTAGTAGAGGTGGATTTAACCACTGAGACCCTGATCATTTCTATATATGCTGCAGCGGGCAGTATTTTTTGACCTTTAGACTGATGATCTTTTAAGAAAAATTCTTCACCGCTAAAGGTTGAGCAATAACTCTGCTGACTTAGATCCGAGGTATTAATGTGTAACAATGGGTGAAGCACCGCAGATAATTGTATCTTTTTTGTAATCTGTTGCTTATCCGTTATATCAAACCAATGCCTTTCTCTAGCAAAGGGATAGGTGGGAAGGCTTATACGATTGGGCTTATTCTCTCCATACAATCTGACCCAATCAAAATCAAATCCTTTAACCCATGAATCAAGTAGATTGGAAAAATTATTATTTGCAATCCATTCATCAATGGTCTTTTCTTGTAAATTACCATCTAGCCCAGCAATACTTATAGCATTTTTATCACGTTTAGCATTTCCTTGGTACAGGTCTTTTATATTTTGTTCACCATTGACAAAGCCCTGGAGTTTTATCTTTAACTGCTCAATAGAGTCAACAATAATACCAAGTCGTTCATTCATAACATCTCTACCAACTTGCAGTGTGTATGTCAAATCAGCCAAGTCAACTTCATATTTTGTAATATGAAGCAATATTGATTGAGCGTATGCCTTGAGTCGATCCTCATTTTTCGCTGATAAGGCAATCACTTGTATCCCTCGATTTTGAATTGGATATCCATTTTTCTTTTGTCGATATTCCTCAAATACAACATGTGCGTTAGCTCCTCCAAACCCAAAAGAACTTATTCCTGCCCTACGTGGAAGCAACTCACCATTTTCATCCTTTACTGCTTCCCATGATCTTGTTTTATCTACTATGTAGAATGGACTTCCTTTCAGGTTGATATACGGGTTAAGCTCCTCAAAATGAAGTGTCGCAGGTATTTGTTTATGCTTAATGGACAATAAAACTTTCAGCATACCTGCAATTCCAGCAGCAGTTTCCAAATGACCAATATTACTCTTAACTGTACTCAACCCAATGTGTGGCTTTTCTGCAGGAACTTTGTTATGTTTTTTATATAATTCGGTAAATGCTTTATTCAAAGCTTGGATCTCAATTGGATCTCCAAGACTTGTTCCAGTACCGTGGCATTCAATATAACCCATGGTAATTGGGTCAATTTGAGCTTTCTCATAGGCCTCGACAAGCAATTCAGCTTGCGCTTGTGGGTTAGGCGCAGTGAGAGAAGTTACCTTCCCTCCATGATTTTCTGCTGTTGACTTAATAACTGCGTAAATATGATTTCCATCTGCTTCAGCCATTGATAATGGTTTTAGGAAAATGGCTCCTACTCCTTCTCCCCGCACGTAGCCGTTCGCACTTTTATCAAAAGATTTACACTTCCCATCATTACTCAACATTCCTGACATGCTAAAAGAAATATAAGCAGCAGGCGTTAGCATAACTTGTGCACCTCCTACAATCGCCATATCGCAACTGCCCGTGTGGATTGATTCAATAGCTCTGTGAAGTGCAATCAAAGAACTGGAACACGCTGTATCGATTGGAGCACTAGGTCCGCGTAAATTGAGCAAAAAAGATACCCGGTTGGCTAATATAGAATGAGAATTTCCTGATGCAGTATAAGCATCAAGTTCAACGTTCAGATTATTCATCAAATCGGCATAATCATTTGTAGCCACTCCAACAAATAATCCTGTTCTTGTTCCCGCCAAATCGGAAACTTTTTGTCCTGAATCCTCAATTGCTTTCCAAGCGGTTTCTAGAAAAATCCTTTGCTGAGGATCCATCGTTTTAGCTTCGCGAGGAGAAATTCCAAAGAAAAAAGGATCGAATTTATCCACCTCATTCATAAATCCGCCCCATTTAGAGTTTGTTTTATTTTTCTCTTTTAGGGGATCTCCATCAAAATCTTCCCAATTCCAACGATCTTTTGGAATTACCGAAACCATATTTTTTTCGTTTCTTAGATTCTCCCAAAATTCATAAATATCATCAGATTGTGGCATTACACCACTCATTCCAACCACTGCTATTGGGTGGTCTATAAAACGTCGTTCAACAGAGAAACCTTTATTGTTTGCTGTTTGCTCCAATACGCTTGGATTCCATGCCTTACTTAAACGTGGTGAAAATTCCTGTAGGTTTTCAGTTCTAACAGTTTGTGATACTGCAAGTTCAGTATTTCTTACTTTAACACCAGTATTAGTTGCTTGATGATATTTTATTATACTATCGCTATGTTTCTCGGACAAATATTTGGAGATTTCCTTGATAGAAGGATATTCGAAGAAAAGTATAGGTGTAATATCTAATTTATACTTTTCATTAATTGCATTGGCAAAGGTTGATAAGCCTATTGAATCAAATCCAAGGTCTAATAATATTTTATCCAACTCTATATCCTCAGCATCCAGTTTCAAAAAGCCTATGACTAATTGAATCAATTCACCTTGAACCAACATGAGGGTTTTATTATCCCCCTCTTTAGCAATTGGAACTTTAGAGTTGGTTGTTGCCGAAGTATCCAATGACGGTGACTCGATGGTATCTTTTTTTCTTAAACCCCATGCCAATTCTACTTTATCTTGTATTCCTTCTAAAACTGCAAGCTTTGAATCTTTTACCTGAAGTCCTTTGATGAGGGCTTCGATTCCAGTTTCCTTACTCAACGGTTTTATACCTAGATTCTTTTTAAAAAAAATCTCTGTTTGCTCATCAAGTTTCATCCCTCCATCAGCCCAAATAGACCAATTGAAACTCAAAGATTTCCCAAACCTCTCGCCTTTTGCCTGAAGAAGATTGCGTTTGAAGGCAAAGGAATCCATAAAGTGATTGGCATATGCATAATCACATTGACCAATGTTTCCACCAACAGCAGTAAGAGAAGAAAACATAACAAAGAAATCCAATTTTTCATTTTGGGTCGCTTCGTCCAAATAAAATGTTCCATATATTTTTGGAGCAAGAACTGCATCCATTTCTTCTCGAGTTTTATTCTTTATATAGGAATCTCTTAAAACACCCGCACTGTGTATAATTCCATTAATCTCACCAAACTGAGATTTAGCCTCTTTAACTAAATTATTGACTTCTTCGTTCTTGGAAACATCTGCTGGAACATACAACACTTCTGCACCTAATTCTCTCAATTTTTCTAACTTGGTTTCACTTTCAGCAGATAACTTAGATCGACCAGTAAGTACTAATTTTGCTTTATACTGTTTAGCTAAAAACTCAGCATAAATGAGCCCTAAACCACCTGCCCCACCAGTTATTAAATAAACGCCCTTTTCTTTTAATCCTGATCTCTGATGTAAAGAGGAACTTTCAATCTCTTCAAGATTAAGATTCTTGAGTTTCCTTACATAGCGCTCATGTTCCTCATAGCGAACGGTCATATCATGTTGTGTGTCCTGATGCAATTCGACTAAGAGCGCATCTAGAACGTCGTTGTAGGCAAGTTTTTCTTGTTGAACCTCCAGAATTTTACATAAAAGTTTAGAGTGCTCTAATTGAAGGGTTTTAGCAAATCCATTGATCGCATCATTGGCTGGTTGAGGTTCACCCTTTTTCCCTACATAAAGATAAAGCAGTTGAAACTTACTTTCCAACTTTTGCTCAATAAGAGCCTGACAAAGAAAGAGAAAGGAATAAACACTTTTCTCTATTGATTCTTTTAGAGATTTGGTATCCGTTTTAAAATCAGAAGTAGGCCAAGCGTAACAGATTTTTCCGATGTTAGAGTTCTTTTGTTTCAAAGAATCTAAAAGTTGACCGTATTCCTTTGGATTCTGTGGATTAATAGTATAAATATGTTTCCCTAAATCTTGAAAGTTTTTCCCTGGTTGGACTAAAATAACTTGATGAACATCATCCCCTGCAACTTTGAGCCGATTCAGATATAAATCATACAGATTTGTGTCTGAATCAAATAATATAATAGATTCTAATGAATTTTGTTTTATACTTATATCATTCACTAAAGATTTTTCCCATATATGAGTATAGTATAGTTTTGAAAAACCATCTTCGTCTATTTTTTGTACTGGCTTTTCATGAACACTAACAAGGGGTACACCAACAGACTCTTTTATTTTTACAAGAATCTTTCCATCTTCATCCAAAATGAGAACATTTGCAATAGATAATTTAGAACCTGGCTCGTTTGCTTGTCGGATGTAACTAAAACAATTTGGCTGTAGAGGATGGAGAATTTCTACCTCACCAATCGAGTAGGGGACAAACATTTCTCCTACTGTTTCGCCTAATTGTGCTGCCATCCCAACTTGGAGTGAACCATCGACAAGGGAAGGATGGAGTAAGAAATCCTGAAAATCATCCTTACGGATATCTGGTATTTTCAAAGTACCCAAAATTTCATTTTCACCTTTGAATACTTCTTGTAATACTTGGAAACTTGGTCCTAAATTCAATCCAAAAGATTTAAACTGAGGATAAGCTTCTTTTCCATCCATTACCTTTGAACACCTTGCTCGAACGTTTTTAATATCAATGAATTCAGCTTCAGCTTCCAATTCCTGCTTTGTAGCATAAAAAAGTTTTCCTTGAGAGTAAAGTTGTTTTTTACCTTCTTCGTTCTTACTGTATACTTCAAACTGAACAGCATTATCGTTTGGTTTGAGTTCGATAAAAGCTTCTGTAGGAGTTGAATTTTTAACTGTAAGCGGGCTGAGCCAAAGAATATTCTTTATTCTTTGTATTTTTCTCCCAACAGCCAACTCACCTGCTTTTCGCGCAAAATCTAAATAAGCAACTCCAGGTAAAGTTGGAATATTTGATACAAGATGGTCATAAATGAAAAACTCACGATCATTAAATACTTTCTTAAAAATTTGTTGTTCAAAAGTAGATTCATTAGTATCTATCAAAGGGTGTATCATAGTCTGAGATCGCAAGGACAAACTAGTTACATTCAATTTTTCTCTTGCCCAATGGCGTTTATCAGCAAATGGATATGTAGGTAAAGAAACCCTCTTACCATATCCAGTAGTTTGATAACCCTGCCAATCTGAAATTAATCCATCAATCCAAAGTTGGGCTAATTTATGCGAATCCCGACCTTGAGAAAGCATATTGATAAACTCTTCTTTCTCTTTGCGACTTAATAATTTTATAATTCCATCTGCATTTTGCTTATGACCAACAAGGATATAATTGTCTTTTTTCCCTTCTATAAAGCACGTGAGTTTTTCTACTAATTCTTCTTTAGTCTCGGCAAAAATGACTAGACGATGATCAAATGATTTTCGCCCAAATTGCAGAGTATAAGTGATATCATTCAAATTTAATTGTAAAGCGGAGGAGGCGTGGGTAAGATTATGTTGAATATAATTTCTTAAGCGAACCGCCATCTCAAGCAATTGATCCTCATTTCTGGCAGAAAGAGGAAAGATTTGTCCGGTTGGTTGAGATGTTTCTTCTTTTAGTGATTGTACGATAGGTTCATACTTTTCTATAATGATGTGTGCATTGGCTCCTCCAGCACCAAACGAACTAATTCCGGCTCGAAGAGGAAACTGGACTCCATCCACCTTTTTTGCATTCCATTTCTCTAAATTTTGTTCAACATAAAAAGGTGAGTTTTTAAAATCTATGAATTCATTTAGTTCTGAAGAATGTAGTGATGGAACAAGTTGAGAATGTTTCATCTGCAAAAGAACCTTCTGAACACTTACTATACCTGCGGTAGCTTCTAAATGACCCACATTGGTTTTTATTGAACCAATAGGACAACTCTGTTTGTCTACTTTGTACTCCTGGAAAGCATTAGATAATGCTGTAATTTCAATAGGATCTCCAAGTTCGGTTCCTGTACCATGTGCCTCTATATAAGCAATACTCCTAGCATCAATTTTGGCTTTTTCGAGAGCCGATAAAATCAACTTAGTTTGTGCTTTGGGATTAGGAACAGTATATCCGCTAGTTCGCCCGCCATGATTAACGACAATACTTTTAATTACACCGTAAATGTTATCACCATCCTGAATCGCCTGATCTAAACGTTTTAGGAAAAGTGCACCAACTCCTTCTCCAGCCACATAACCATTGGCACCCTTTCCAAAACTTCTACACACACCATCTTTTGAGAGGGCTCCCCCTGCATTATTAATATCGAATCTACTTTGATGTAAATCAAGGGTTACTCCTCCTGCAATAGCACTAAAACACTCGCCCTTACTAATCGCTTCGCAAGCCAAATAAATTGCCGTTAAACTAGAAGAACAAGCTGTATCCAATGTTAAACTGGGACCAGAAAGATTCATCCAATAAGACACTCGGTTTGCAATGCTCCAAAAAAATGAGTTGGGATTTATTTTATTTCCTGCGAGTTTTTCCTCTACTCCAATCATTTGATACATGGACCATACGGCACCAACAAAAACTCCAATATTTCGAGTTCCATTTTCTTGATCTAAAATCTCCGGATAGTAACCTGCATCTTCAATAGCCTCCCATGCTACTTCAAGAAAAAGTCTTTCTTGAGGATCCAGCATTTCAGCTTCTCTTGGAGAAATATTAAAAAACAGAGAATCAAATTTATCTATATCTTCGATAAAACCTCCTCTGAATTTCTGAGTAAATTCCGTTTTCAGGCGTTTAGCAAAACGGGCATCTGGAATGGTCTCTATACAATCCTTTCCCTGAACCAGATTCTCCCACAATTCGTTAAGATTTTTTGACTTGGGATAGCGGCCTGCTATTCCCACAATAGCGATGTCTTGGGAATGATGATTATTTTTATTTGTAACAATTTCGCTCTCTGTTTCCTTTAAATAAGGAATTGAATCTGAAACAGAAGTATCTTTGAAGGTAGTATTTTTTTCTGGGACAGAAATTTTAGGAATGATACTTCCTGAAACATTATGGTATTTTTTTAATTTGAACTTAGAGTAAATATCTCCAAACGATTCAGATAGATTGCCTTCCAATAAAATTTCAGGAATATTTTCCATTCTTTCAAAGAGAAGGATTAATCTGTCTATCATTACTTCAATTTGTTTCCTTTTCATACCCACGGGAATTGCTAGGCGTACTAAGTTATTGATTGAAGTATTTTTCTGCATTCCTGTATTATGCGCTCCTACCCGAATACCTGTGTTCAGGAATATCCAGGCGACAAATGAAGCTATGGGGTATTTAAATTGTCTAAATTCTGGAATTTGTTTAACATCAATTAAAATACAATGACCTCCCGCAGGTTGAACAACTGGAACACCATGCTTCTTTAATGCATCCCAGATCAACCTTACCGATTCTATTCTATGTAAAATCTGGGTTTCAATTTTAATTCGATTTTGTAGCGAGAGTGCAATAACTTTTTTGTCAATTATATCAAGTCCGATTCCCTCTTCTTGAATGATATTTTGAAGTTTATTATAGAGAATTACATCGTTAGTAGCAATTAATCCCCCTTTATTTACGCAAAAATCTTTAGTTAAACTTGTAATTATAGCATCAGCATAAGAAAATATCTCGCGGACAACATCCCAAATATTTTTCCTCGCAAGTTCTTTTTCATGTTCTATTATAAACTGAGCATTTTCTACAATTCGGGTTCCATCAATAACCAAAGGAATAGAATATTTTGAAAGTAATGTTTTTACTTTCTTGAGGTGCTGCATCGAAACTGAAGCTCCCCCTGCTGCATTGTCATCCACCTCAATTAAAACAAATGCAATCGACTTTACATCTTGTTCTACTTGTTTTTGAAGTGCGTCCCAATCTAAATTACCTTTAAATAATTCTTCTGAATCTAGTTGAAAGACTTCAGGATGAGGTAGCTCTTTGGGAGTAAAGCCATTATCAATCTGATGAAAAATAGTGGTTGGAAAAAGCAAATTCTGAAGTACAATACCTTTTCTAGACCATGATTTAAAAAAAGCATGTTCTGCGGTACGACCGGAAGTGGTCATAACAAAATAAGGAAAAGGAAAAATACTTCTTAAATTTTCATCTAAGTTAGCCGACTGTTGAAGCTGCGTATGCAGGTATCTTATTTGGTTTTGAATTACGGGCATTTCCAACTGAGACCATGAATCGGTTTTTAAATCAAACTCAACTTGGTTATCAGGAATATTTAGAGGGTTATAACTGAAATCGGATAAAATAACGGATCGTTCCTCTCCTTCAATCATCACCTCTAGTTTTTCTACTTGTTGATATGTTTTATCCGAATTTATTTCTCCAGATGTATTATGCTTATTCTGTTTTTCTGTTTTTTCTTCTGGACTCGTTACTTGCTGATGTGATTTGGAAAAAGTATGGTGTTCTTCATCTGAAGTTTGCATCTTTGTAGGATCAGCAATCATCATGATAATATCAGTTACATTATCAGGATTGCTGTTTCCTATGGCCCTACAAAGAAAAGCAGTATGATTTTCAGGTCGAAATTTATTTTTGAATTGCAGATTTCCTTCATCGTTAAAAATATTTTGTTCTCGCAAATAGTCTAATGTTTTGTCTAATTCAGAATCTGCATTAGAAGATGGAGCGAGCTTACAACCATAAGTACCTCCCAAACTTAGCATATTGCATCCTTCTGCTGCCAAAATTTCAATAATTTTAACAATCGCAAATTCCAATCCTCCTAAAGGCATATTTTGAGGATAGAATTCTAAATCCATTAAATAGCCATTCTCCTCAATTGACAAGGATGAGATAAGAATAACATTTTGTAGAACATCGTCAAGGTAAGTTAAGAAAAGACGGTGTTCGGAACTTAGATTACCCAGCAAGATTTCCTCTTTAACAATATGAATGAGAGGATTAACCATTGTTCTTGGAGCACACCATTGATCAATAATACTAACAATGCTTTTGTCAATTTCTTTATTGGAGCCGCTATGATATTCCTCGGTTCTGCATTTTCCTGCCTCTTCAAACTTCGTTACCTGATAACGTAAGCGACGCATCTTGTTCCCTTGAAGAGTAAAATCCTTTAAATTTATTATCCTTGATAAGACACCAAATGGAGTAGCGGAAAATGGGATATTTCCAATAGATTCAATTTGATCAACAGAAAAGATCGTGAGTTCGAAATTATTGTTGACACAATACTGGTACATTTCCTCTGCTATAACAGGAAAATAATCTATAGGACCTGTATAAGCATAAACTAAAATTATATTTTTGCTTCGACTATAATTAAAATAGCCCTTTTTTTCGCTACCAATAAAAAGATTGGGAGCAATATTTCTCGTTCCTCTTGAAGCCGATCCCTCATTCTTATATTGGCTATAAATTTTTTTAACCAATTCACCCAATTCGGGATGTTTATAAGCCTCTTTTTCCAATATAAGAGTGGGAGTTTTTTGAGTCGACTTATTATCCTGACTTACAACTGATTTTGAAACAATTTCGACTTGTTTTAATGGCCTATTAGTAGAATGAACAGGAGTACTAGGTACTTGTTTCCCTTTCGCAAATTTCACAGAAAGTGCCTGTTCATGTTTATTAACAAAATAATGACTTAAATCACTGATGTTGAAGTTTTCAAAAAGCAAAGTCTTTGGCAAAGTACCAAACTCTTCTTCTAATTTCTTTATAATTTGTAAAACGCGAAACGAATCAATCCCTAACTCCTGGAATGGAGTTGATGAATCATTATCTTCAACTGCTATATTAGCTACCTCAGATATAAGGGATTTAAGATAAGATTCTGTTGATTCTAATAATTTTTCTTTATCAATCATTTTCTTTATCGCTACTATGAATAAAAATCTTATGTGGCTAAAAATTTATTGGTTCTTTGGAGATTTACTTAACCAAAATCAGTATTAGGCAATTTCTCCAAATACCTTGTATAAATATCAATAAACATTGCATGTTTGATCTCCTTTAGTTGGACATCAAAGCCTGCTTTCATTTTTTAATAAAAACTAAATTTTCTGAAATAGGTAGGAATATGACGTTAGAATTACGATAAATATTGAATACTAACAATTTTATGAATTCATATTCAGCTCTGTGATCTCCTTTTTGGGGTCTACGATGGTATCTTCTCTAAAACACTTGCGCTAACTTCAATAAACACCGTTTGGTTTATTTCTTTTAGTTGTATACCAAACCTTGTTTTCCCTTTTTGTTTTTTTAATATTCCTTCATGTCCAGCTAAAGGACCATAGATTATTCTAACTTTTTCACCTTTACAAAACTCATTCTCAATAGTAACATCCTGATCAAGACTTAGCATTTTTTTAATGCATTCAATATCTTTAAACGGCACAATAGATGGCTTTCCGCCACAATGAAGAAAATTTACAACTTTTGTTAATCGTTTGATGTTATATAACTCAAATTCATATGTGTTTACAAATATATAACCTGGGAATAGGATGAGATCAATAAATTTCTTATGCCGGTTTTTCCAGATGCGTAAAGTTTTGGTCATTGGTAAAAATGACTCATATCCTCTTTTTATGAGTTCTTGGTATACCATTTTTTCGGCTCTAGGCCAAGTATATATAACATACCATTTACAGTTAGGCAGAATTGAAAGTTTTTCTCTGGAAGAAATACTTTCTGATGTAATTTGTTGTGTTACAGGTATCAAAGTTTAAACGTTTGAAAGATTTGAGTACGCCAATGGGTCGTCAGTTAGCAAATTCGCCTTGACTTGATTCCTTTTCTAAAATTTCCTCAATAAAAAAAGAGGAAACACATATAGACAATCAACAACCTATTGCACATCAAACATAAGATCCTCTATATTTTCTACAAAATTCTCATTCTTTGTCTGATTTCTCCAATATTATAACCATTAGTATAATCTATTGCTATCTTTTTCTTATATAATGGTTATGCGATTATCTGTTCTTTAAACATCTATGGTTGCAAATATATTGGTTATTTTATTCCCTACAAATATTTGAAGATATATTTTTAGTTATTTTCAATTATAATAAAACAAACATAATGAATACATGGGAAAAACAGTGTCAATATAGATTTTTACGTATTCTATGATAT